>CAZCON010000296.1:0-2652 GCA_964500085.1 uncultured Lachnospiraceae bacterium | reverse complement strand
CTGGATAGAGCACTTGGCTACGGACCAAGGTGTCGGGAGTTCGAATCTTCTCACGCACGTTGTTTGAAAAATAAGAGATGGGATTTTATCCTGTCTCTTATTTTTGTGGGTATATCCGACGGCGCACGTTTCTCAAGGGTCAAAGCCCAAAATCCGCCAGGTAGTGGGAAGAGCATGACCGAAGGATAGTTCATTGGAAACAATGGAAGAAAATCAAAACAAAGTACCAAATGCTAAAACTTGTTGACACAGACATTTATGACAAGTAAAATATAATAAATTAAATTTTGAATTTTTTAACCTATGTCAATGAAAAATAGAAAGCTTTGAAAGAAGAATAAGCGCAAGTGTCAGGAGAACGGATATGAAGATGTTAAAAAAAGTATACTGCAGAGTGTTTCAGACCTGTTTTCGTATTGCGATTCCGGTGCTTCCATATAGAGAACCGAGAGTCCTTTCTTCCGTAGAGGAAATTGCTGAGGAAGCAAAGAAAAAAGGAATAGAATCGTTTTTAATTGTAACGGATGAGGGATTGCATCGCCTGGGGCTTCTGGAGCCGTTAAAGAACGCTTTCAACAGAGAAAAAATTTCGTTTGCCGTGTATGATAAAACTGTAGCAAATCCAACGGTGCAGAATGTAGAAGAAGCAAGAGAGCTCTATCTGAAGAAAGGCTGTCAGGCTATCATCGGTTTTGGCGGAGGCTCTCCGATGGATTGTGCAAAGGTGGTAGGGGCAAGAATTGTAAAATCGAAGCAGTCTGTTCCGAAAATGAAAGGGCTTCTAAAAATTCATAAGCGGCTGCCGATGCTTTTTGCGGTGCCTACGACGGCAGGGACCGGAAGCGAAACGACGCTTGCGGCTGTTATTACGGACGGAGAAACGAGACATAAGTTTCCAATCAATGATTTTGCACTTATTCCGCACTATGCGGTGTTGCTGCCGGAGGTGACAAGGGGCTTACCGCCATTTGTCACGGCAACGACCGGTATGGACGCGCTGACCCATGCGGTGGAGGCGTATATTGGTGGTTCCACGACGAAAGAAACGAGAGCTTATGCCGAGGAAGCAGTAAAATTGATTTTTGCAAATCTGGAAAAGGCATATCAAAATGGTGCCGATATGGAAGCCAGAAAGAATATGCTGTATGCGTCATTTTTGGCAGGTAAGGCATTTTCCAAATCTTATGTGGGATATTGCCATGCAGTGGCGCATTCGCTTGGAGGAAAATATAATACGCCGCACGGGCTTGCCAATGCGGTGCTTTTGCCACATATCTTAGAGGCTTACGGGGAAAGTGCATACCGGAAGCTGAAAAAGCTTGCGGTTCTTGGCGGACTGGTACCGGAGCGTGTATCGGAAAAAGACGGCGCAATGGCACTAATTGAGAGAGTGCGTTCAATGAATCTGGCAATGGGGATTCCGGCAACTCTTCCGGATATTCGGAAAAAGGATATTCCGGAGCTGGCTCTCTGTGCCGAGAGGGAAGGAAATCCACTTTATCCGGTTCCAAGGCTTATGACGGCAAAGGAGCTGGAGCAGTTTTATGATATAGTGGCAGAGGAGGACATAGAGTAAAATTGAAATAGACCGGAAAAATATGAAAGGACCGCGCATCATTTGGTGATATGCGCGGTCCACGTATTTTTACAGCTTTGTTGACCACATACTGCAATCCAGCACCCTGGTAGCAAAATCTTCATAAAAATCCGGTTCATGGCAAATGAGAAGGATGCTTCCCCTGTAGGCGGTAAGCGCGCGTTTTAATTCCTCCTTTGCCTCCACATCCAGGTGATTGGTAGGTTCGTCTAAAAGCAGAACATTGGTCTCTTTGTTGATAAGCTTACAAAGACGTACCTTTGCCTGCTCACCGCCGGAGAGCACACGTACCTGACTTTCAATATGCTTGGTAGTCAAACCGCATTTAGCCAGAGCAGAACGAATCTCATACTGGGTAAAGGACGGGAAGCTCTGCCAAAGTTCTTCGATACAGGTATTGTTTTTGGCACCGGTCATTTCCTGTTCAAAGTATCCCGGATATAAATAGTCGCCAAGAACTACTTTACCGGAAATCGGCGGAATAATACCGAGGATACTTTTCAGCAACGTGGTTTTACCGATACCGTTGGCTCCTTTTAGTACAAGCTTTTCGCCACGCTCCATGGCAATGGTAATGGAACGGGACAGCGGTTCGTCGTAGCCGATAACAAGACCCTCCGTCTGAAAAATGTAGCGGCTGGCAGCGCGCGCTTCCTTAAAATGAAACTCCGGCTTTGGACGCTCTGCGGCAAGTTCAATGACCTCCATTTTGTCCAGCTTTTTCTGACGGGACATTGCCATGTTTCGAGTGGCAACACGCGCCTTGTTTCTTGCAACAAAGTCCTTGAGCTCAGTGATTTCCTGCTGCTGGCGCTTGTAGGCAGCTTCTAACTGCGCCTTCTTTACGGCATAGATCTCTTCAAATTTCGTATAGTCTCCGACATACCGAGTCAATTCGCCATTTTCCATGTGGTAAACAAGATTAATGACACTGTTTAAGAATGGAATGTCATGCGAAATTAAAATAAAGGCGTTTTCATATTCGGTAAGATAACGCTTTAGCCATTCAATGTGCTCGGCATCCAGATAGTTGGTCGGCTCGTCAAGCAGCAGAA
>CAZCON010000295.1:0-2653 GCA_964500085.1 uncultured Lachnospiraceae bacterium | reverse complement strand
GACAAGGAGGGAGCGGAAAAATACTTTGACCGCGCAGAGGTTTATCAGGCGTTTCTTAAAACTTCACAGAATCCGGAAGAAGTTCTTGAAAACGTAATATCGAAGGGGGAGTATCTATTGCCGCTGATCCAAGAAAGGGAACAGTCGGAAAGCGCCTGCAGAAGTCGGCTTGCAGAGCTTGAGGAAAAGCTGGAATGGGTGAGTGAAAAGTATTCCGAGCTTCTGGAACAGCAGACAGAGAGTCTGCTGGAGGTGGGGAAAATACAAAAGCAGATGGATATGCTGTCGGAAACCTCGGAAGAGGATATGAAATTATATGCTCGCCTGACACAGAAGCTGGAAACGATTGCAAAGGAAACAGAAGAACGGAATGCAGAAAAGGAAAAGCTGTTGGAGCAAGAGGCAGAGCTTTTGGAAGCAAAGACGGCAGAAGAGGAATGCCTATCGATGCTTGAAAAAAAACGGATATTGCAGAATAGGGAGCTGTGGTGGCTTGCGGCAATGGAGATGAGCCTGGTAGAAAAATGCGAAAAGGTTGCGGAAAAATGCGTGGAAGCAGGACAGACACTGGCAGAAATCCAGACGGCGATGGAACGCGCAAAGCGGGTGAGGGCAGATTGTGAAACGATAATTGATACTGCGGCAAAGCTGTTGGGAGAAGATGGGGTAAAGTCGCATCGGGAAGCGCTGAAGCTGTATCAGAGGTACGAAAGCGCAGAGGGATATGATTTTGAACAAATGCAGCAAACGCTGACTGTCAATGAAGAAATTTTGAAAAGTGTACAAAAATGTTACAAAGGAACCGGTTCAAAGGAGCTTGAGGAAACATTAGAAAAATGGGGAGAGGAGAAGAAAGCGCTGGGAGCCTATTCTTTTGAAGGGCTGACACTGAATTATGGAGAATTATCCTTAGAAGCAAGTCCCTATGATGGGATGGAGGAGGCATTGCTTACAAAAGTAAGTGAAGGCTTTTTAAGCTTTTTAACGGAAAAAGAGCTTTCCCAGAAGACGTTAGATACGGCGTATCTTCCCTCCGGCTTTCAATATGAAGGGGCAGAGGAAAAAAGTGTGTTCTCTGTTTTGAAGCTTGGAGTAAGTGATGTATTTGAGGAAATCCGTAATATGCTGCCGAAAGACTTATCTCCTGCGTCTGTAGCGGAACAGGTGACGGATAGGTTTTTGTTTCATTCCTATCTGGTAACTCATTTTTCGAGTTTTTTAGAACAGAGTGAAACAGGTGCGTTATCTTATGAGCTGGAATATCTGATTGGAGGGAAAGAGTCAGATGTTAATAATCTTTCCGGAGCGGTTATGCGGATATGTATGCTTCGTATGGCGCTGCAGTTTGTTTCAATTTATGGGGATAGCGCGCGCAGAATGCAGGCTGAGCAGGCAGCGATGGCAGCCTGCGGTGTAATCGGGCTTCCGGCGTTGGCCAGTGTGCTTACCTTTGCTCTTTTGCTGGTTTGGGCCGTGGAGGAGGCAATGATTGATACAGCGGCGTTGCTTCAGGGGAAAAAATTATTGCTGTATCCCGGAACAAGCGGTGGAAGCCTGTACTTCCCTGAGCTTCTTTTGTTTTCCAGGACAATGGTGCAGGAGCGGGCAAGGGCAAAAAAAGATGTACCCGGTGCATTGTTTGGGTATGGGGAATATCTGCAGCTGTTTCTGTTTTTGGAAGGGAAAGAGAAAACGTGCTGCCGGGCAATGGATTTGGTTCAGGAAAACCTGAGACTGTCGTATAATTCGGCATTTCGGCTAAAGCGTTGTGTGTGGGAGATTTCTTACAGGGTAGATGGTCGGAAATATTCTTATGCGTATGACTGGTAGAAAGGAGGTGCATTCCGATATCTGTTCTTATTTTTTCAGGACGTCTTTTTTCATTCTCTCCTGAGACGGCAGCTCTCTTTGTTCTCCCTTCTCTTATTGCCGTCTTAGTGATGTTACTGTTGTATGAAAGTTTATCTTGCGGAAAAAATCATAAAAATCCACTGCGCCGAAAGGATAAGAGCAGATATCGGAATGCATCTTTAACAGTGGAGGCATCCCTTGCATTTCCGGTGTTTTTTTTCGCGGTTATGTATTTACTGCAATTATTTGCAGTGTTGCGGGCAGAGCTTGCGGTAGCCGAGGCCGGAATTGCTTCGGCAAGAGACGCGGCAGCCTTCTCGTATGTGGAAAAGCGTTTGAAAGCCGGAGAAAATGTGACCGCCGAAAAACTTTTTGAGCTGTTTGATAAAAAGCTGATACGGGATGCGGCCTTTACTGCTGTATTTTATGCACGCTGCGATGAGGAGCTGTTAAAAAATGCCGGTGTGGCACAACGACTGGGAGGGTTGTGGACGGACACTGAGACGGCGGGGGATATGACACGGATAAAGATTTACTATCGTGTAAAGCCGCTGAATCCATTGTTTCCGGACAGAAGCGTATATTACTGCCAGAAGCTCGTTTACCGAAACTGGACAGGAACGGGAAAGCAGAAGACGGCAGAGGCAGAGGAGCGGTCAGAGCTGCAGGTGGCATATCTGGCTGAAAATGCTACGGTGTATCATCTGGATAAAAATTGCACCTATATCAGAATTAAGGCAGTACCGGTGCTTTCAAAAAATATCAGCAGTGAGCGAAATGCAGGCGGAGCAAGGTATTATGC
>CAZCON010000294.1:0-2667 GCA_964500085.1 uncultured Lachnospiraceae bacterium | reverse complement strand
CCGTAGCACCTGCATCATTTTTGGCGACGGTGCAGGAGCTGCGGTTCTCAGCAATGACCGCGACGGCTATCTGGATTCCGTTCTGACTGTCCACGGTGGAGACGATGTTATCAAAATTCCACATTTTGTCGGCACTTCTCCATTTTTTACAAAAGCAAACGACAAGCCATACATTCATATGCAGGGGCAGGAAACCTTTAAATATGCCGTAAATGCTATCTGCAACGACATTCGTACTCTGGTAGAGCGAAACAGTCTTACCTTTGGCGATATAAAATATATCGTACCGCATCAGGCAAATCAGCGTATCATTGATTTTGCCGCGCGCCGTCTCGGTATTCCGATAGAAAGATTTGCTTTAAACATAGACCGGTATGGCAACACCTCCAGCGCAAGCATCCCGATTGCACTGGACGAAATTAACCGGAGCGGTGCGCTCTCCTCCGGAGATTATGTCATTCTTACCGCCTTTGGCGGCGGTCTTTCCAATGCAGCCTGTCTGTTACGATGGTAACCTAAAGGAAACAATGCAGGGATTTCCCTGCTTGTTCATAAATTATAATTTACAAATCAGTCTATTAAAAAGGAGAATGTAACCATGTTAGAAAAAATCAAAGAAATTTTAGCTACCAGCCTTTCCATCGACGCTGATTCCATCACCGAAGCAAGCAGCTTCGCCGATGACCTCGGCATTGATTCCCTTGATGTTGTCGAGCTGCTGATGAATGTAGAGGAAGAGTTCGGCGTTTCCATCGAGCCGGACCCGTCCATTGCTACTATCGGCGACCTCATGGCAAAGATTGAGGAGCTGAAAAACAACGAATAAGAGGTGCCATATGATTCAATCGAAACTCTGTGATTTATTAGGAATTACCTACCCTGTGTTTCAGGGAGGTATGGCTTGGATTGCAGACGGAAGGCTTGCTGCCGCAGTATCCGAAGCCGGTGGACTTGGTATTATTTCTGCCATGAACGCAGACGCAGACTATCTCCGCAGACAAATCCAGATTGCCCGCACGCTGACCGATGCACCGTTTGGAGTAAACATTATGCTGATGAGCCCGCACGCCGCTGAAGTCGCAAGGGTTGTGACAGAAGAAAAAGTACCGGTCGTTACCACGGGGGCGGGAAGCCCCGGCGTATACATGGCAGACTGGCTTGCCGCCGGTAGCAAGGTAATCCCGGTCATTGCCTCTGCTGCAATGGCAAAAAAAATGCAGCAGTGCGGCGCTGCTGCTGTCATTGCCGAAGGGCAGGAATCCGGCGGACACATTGGCGAGCTGACCACCATGGCTTTGGTTCCACAGGTACGTGACGCTGTTTCCATTCCGGTGCTTGCCGCCGGCGGTATTGCGGACGGTCGCGGTATGGCTGCCGCATTCCTCTTAGGAGCCTGCGGCGTGCAGCTTGGCACCCGTTTCCTTGTTGCCAAGGAGTGCAGTGTACACCAGAATTACAAGGATATGGTACTAAAAGCAACCGATACCTCCACGACCACAACAGGAAGGCGATTCGGCGGCAACACCTGCCGCTGCATCAAAAATCCGTTCAGCCGCGGCTTTCAAAAAGCGGAATATGCGCCGAATGCAACGGCCGAAAGCGTTGCAAGCCTCGGTGTAGGCGCGCTTCGTAAGGCGGCAGTCGAGGGGGATATAAAGGAGGGCTGTTTTCTCGCCGGTCAGATTTCCGGTATGGTGAAAAAGGAACAAACTGCAGCCCAAATCGTGACAGAGCTCGTTACCGAATGCGAAGCTCTTCTGAAAGGAGTAAACGCATGGGTAAAATAGCGTTCCTGTTTTCCGGTCAGGGTGCACAGCACCCTGGCATGGGAAAAGATTTCTATGAAAATTCCAAAGAAGCAGCAGCTCTTTTTGATGCGGCAGAAAACTTACGTCCGGGCACACTTGCCCAGATGTTTGAAGGCGACGAGGTCATCCTGCGGGATACCGCAAACACCCAGCCTTGTCTCTATCTGGTCGATTTTGCCGCTGCGCTTGTATTAAAGAATGCGGGAATCGTTCCGGACATGGTTGCAGGCTTTTCTCTCGGCGAAATCCCGGCGCTTGCATTTGCAGGTGCTTACGATTCCATAACCGGTTTTTTGATTGCTACCTCAAGAGGCCGCCACATGGCAAGGGCTGCCGCTAACGCGCCGGCTGGTATGGCTGCTGTTGTAAAGCTTCCAAATGAAACGGTAGAAGAGCTTGCCTCCCACTATCACGAAATTTATCCCGTCAACTATAACTGTTCCGGACAGCTTGTGGTGGCAGGAAGTAAAAATGAGCTTCCCGCATTTTATGAAGAAGTAAAGGCGGCAGGCGGCAGAGCACTTCCCCTTAAGGTCGGCGGCGGTTTTCATTCCCCATTTATGACGCCTGCCATTGCAGGCTTTCAAAAGGATTTGGCTGCGTTTGACCTAAAAACTCCTTCTCTTCCGATTTATGCAAATCTGACCGCTGCCCCTTATGACGACAGGGTTGCGGCTACCATGTGCGCGCAAATCAATCAACCTGTGCTTTGGGAACGCAGTATTCTCTCCATGGCAGAACAGGGCGTAACCACATTTATTGAAACCGGCGTTGGAAACACCCTGCAAAAGCTTGTAGAAAAAATCGTTCCCGGTGCAAGAAGCTATGCAGTGGGAACAGGAGAGCAGCTGAAAACGGT
>CAZCON010000293.1:0-2671 GCA_964500085.1 uncultured Lachnospiraceae bacterium | reverse complement strand
AAAAACAAGATATCGGATTATCATGAAGGAATTAGAGCCTCATGAATAATTCAGGCTAAGTAATATCCGAAAACAGGCAAAAAAGTACTGCCGCACCTACGATTTTTCAATCGCAAATGCGACAGCCCCTTGATTCATATCCGAATGTTTCTTAATGTTTCTTATTCATTTAACCACATATCGGTATCCCGTTCAATTTTATTGATCACTTCATCCAGCGTATACCTGCCCTTCTGATATTCATCCACCAGATTATATGCTTCACTAAATACAGGAACCGAAAGTGCGCCCTCCTTCATCACGTTGTAAATATCCCTGACCTGTGCTTTTGTAAGGTCATAACGCCCCTCATACATTGCTTCATCCTCAAAAATAAACTCTGTATATATGCTCGTAAACACGCCGGGATTTTCTGCAATTGCCTCCAAATATGCAAGTGCAAGTTCTTTATTCGGGCTGGCCGGATTCACAATGGCGCAAAGACAGCTCACGTACTCATTCGTTACTTCCTCTGACAGCCTCGGTATCCCGGTCACACGCCAGCCTTCCTCCATGCGGTATTCGAGAAAGGTTTTACGCAGATCTTCTATGCAGAACATGGTTGACTTCTTTTGAAACTGTGCCTGCTCCCATTCCATTTCCCCGTCATTTGAGACGGTTCGCAAAGACGGGTGCTGCGGCTCCGGTGAATATACCTCCCAGCCGCTCCACATCTTATCAAAATAACGCCGGAACAGTTCGGTATGATAGTTCGCTTTCCCTTTGGAAAAATTACAATATACATTATCATACTGCTTCCACAAATCCATCCCAAACGAGCCTGCTCCCGTGACATAACCTCCATAATCTCCAAGACCTTTGACCTTTTCCGACAGTGCAAAAAACGTCTCCCAATCCTGCAGGGCTGCTGTACTCAAAGACTTTTTCTCAAAATTTTCCGGAACATACCAGACCACCCGTGTACCCGCACAGAATGGCAATGCCCAAATCGTACCATTTTCAGCCGTCATTCCTTCTCCGATATAATCAAAGCATTTTTTCTGATACTCCGTAATAATGTCGGATTCATTTAACGGAACGTAAACTCCGGCATTCTTCATTTTCTGGGCAATATCCTCCGTCATTCCAAAAATATAAATATCAATCTCTTCATTTCCCGACATAATTTCTGCAAGATATCTGCTTCTGTCCTTTGGTTCCTCGATTTTCGCAGATATTCCGCTGATATTCTTCATTGCCGCGGTATCTATGTATGCCCTCATATTCGTTGCAATGGTAACCTTTCCCGTCAATTTTTCCTTTTCCGGCTCCTGCCCCAGCGTTTTTTCCTCTTCTGCAGGCTTCAGCTCCGGAATATAAACCATCCCCATTCCTGACGCTTCGATTGTTTCCCCATAGGAAAAATAAACAATATTTCCGGCAACGCATTGCATGTTTTTCCCCGGGCTAATCACTACGTTCTCCTTTACCCCTCCCTGCAGACCCTCCTGCAGCAATACCATTTTCATATCGTTTTGCAGAAGCGTTGTATAAATCAGGCGGTTCTGCTCCAGAACAAATGCCGTCAACACATCTTCCCCAAGTGTCTCAGCAAAATCATAGACCGAGGCCTCCCCTTCTGTGCTTTTCTCATAAGAGTAAATGACAGTTCCTTCCTCATCGTTCCTGCAAAAATACAGCGTACCGTCCGATGCACCATAGATTGCCGAAACATCCCGAAACGGCAGTTCTGTCAGCTGTTTTCTTTTTATATCAATCTCATAAACAGAGTGGTGATACATCCCATCGCCTGCTGCCAGAAGGTACAGCTTTCCACCGGCAACGGTCAGATTCATGGCTGTTCCCAGATTTAATCCCTCCAGCACAAGCGTTGTCTTCCCGGTTTCCGGATTCAGGCAAAGCAATTCTCCCTGCTCCGACTGATAAATATACAGATTATTTCCCATGGAGCAAAGCGTATCCGGCGCAGTCACCTCCGAAAAGGTATTTTTCACTGACCCGTCCGCTGCAATCTGCACAACCGTACCGTCCCACCTTGCCGAGAACAACTCCCCCTCCTCGGATATGGCAAAGCACCGTTCCCAGATTTAATCCCTCCAGCACAAGCGTTGTCTTCCCGGTTTCCGGATTCAGGCAAAGCAATTCTCCCTGCTCCGACTGATAAATATACAGATTATTTCCCATGGAGCAAAGCGTATCCGGCGCAGTCACCTCCGAAAAGGTATTTTTCACTGACCCGTCCGCTGCAATCTGCACAACCGTACCGTCCCACCTTGCCGAGAACAACTCCCCCTCCTCGGATATGGCAAAGCACCGTAACGACTCACTCTCCAGCGGAAATTCCATTTTCATAAACTCAGTTCTCCGGTTTTCGCCGGCTTCCTCTGACCGGCATGCACAAAACGCAGCTACCAACACAAAAAAGAGCATGACGCTCTCTACCCCTTTTCTCAGTCTTCTCATTTTTACTTGCCTCTTTCCATGCTCCATCTGAATCTTTCTTTTGCTTTCCAAAAATGTATCCACTGCCTTTTGCATCTGATATCTGTTAAATCAACTCCATTTTATCGCAAATATTTTTCTATGTCAAGCGTCCGCTATCGCTTTTGTCGGTTTTTGTTCTATCGATTTCAGGACTACAGCACGGGTTCTTTTGCAAAACGCCCGTTAT
>CAZCON010000292.1:0-2679 GCA_964500085.1 uncultured Lachnospiraceae bacterium | reverse complement strand
GCATTGACGATGCCCTTGCGGCACAGATCGCTGCAACGCTCGGTCCGGTAGAAGCATCAGAAAAGGAAGCAGAGGAAAAGAAAAAGAAGAAAAATGTGTGGCAGCGTATTCCGCTATGGTGCCGTATTCCGATGATTATTCTGCTATCCCTGTGTCTTATTCTTGGTCTTCTGGTGGGAACCAAACCGGGAAAGAAAATAGTTTATAAAATTGTAACAGAATATCTTTATCACAGAATGAATATAGTAGAGCTGACACCGACACCGGAACTACCGTTAACGCCGGCAACGGCTACACCGGAGCCGACCCGTTCTCCGGAGCAGCAGGGGGGGACACCGACTGTTACGCCGGTACCGACGGTAGAGCCGCGTTCGGAGGAATACTGTTATAATGTGCTTTTAATCGGCGTGGAAGCTTTGCCGCAGCTTGGCTCCGGCGAACGCTCCGACACCATGATTCTGATTTCCATTAATTCGCGGGATAAAAAGATTCATATGACCTCGTTGATGCGCGATATGTATGTGCAGATTCCGGGACGTGCAGATGATAAATTAAATTCTGCCTATGCGAATGGAGGCGCGCAGCTGTTAATAGATACCATTGAATTAAATTTACAGGTGAAGATTGACGGTTATGTCACGGTAGGCTTTGACAGCTTTGAATGGATTGTAGACCGCCTGGGCGGTGTAGAGATTACCCTGACCGCAGAAGAAGCGGCTTATCTGCGGAGAACAGATTATATATCGAATCCGGCGTACCGCAATGTAGTAGCAGGCACGCAACGGATGAACGGAAACCAGGTGCTTGGATATTGCCGCGTGCGGTATGTACCGACGGCAAACGGCACGCTCTATGATTATGGACGTACCGAGCGGCAGAGATCTGTTCTGACAAAGATATTTGAACGGTATAAGGATAGTAATGTTTTTACGATGCTTGGCATTTTGAATGACTGTCTGCCACAGGTTACCACGAATATTTCCCAGAAGACCATGCAGGATATGCTGGAAACGGTGGTAGAGGAACGCATTCTGTCACTGGACACCATGCGGATTCCAGTTTCCGGAAGCTTTAGCGACGCTACGGTAAACGGCAGTCAGGTGCTTGCAGTGCAGTGGTCAAAGAACATTAAGGCGTTGCAGGAGTTTATCTTTGGAACGGAGGAATAGTCCGGCCGTTTGGAAAACAGGTGTTTTTGGAGGAAACAATATGGAAATTCAGCTTTGGAGAGAACTGTTAGAGCCATATTCCCTTGCGGTGGATGAGCTTGTGGTGAAATTTGAGCATCTGATTGGTGCCTACCGGAACAGCGGAAATTACTCACCGATTGAACAGGTAAAAGGAAGAGTAAAGACCATCTCCAGTATTTTAGAAAAATGTCAGAAGAAAAATATTGAATTTGGCGAGTTTGAAAAATATATGGACGACATTGCCGGGATTCGTATTATTTGTCAGTTCACAGAGGATATTTACAAGGTAGTGGACATTATTAAAAATCGTGCCGATATGCAGGTCAAGGAAGAAAAGGACTATCTGGTAAACGTAAAAAAAAGCGGTTACCGCAGTTATCACATGGTAGTTTATTATACCGTTGAATCATTAAACGGTCCAAAGCGTTTGAAGGTGGAAATACAGATTCGGACCCTTGCAATGAATTTCTGGGCGACTGTGGAGCATTCCCTGCAGTATAAGTACAAGAAGAATATGCCGGAAAATTTGCGGCAGCGTCTGCATAATGCAGCGGAGGCAATCGTTGTGCTGGATCAGGAAATGTCATCGGTACGGGATGAAATAATGGATTCCCAGAATTCCTTTACGCGCAAGGCAAATCTTGTTTCCGATATTCTGACGAACATTCAGAATTTGTATAAGCATGCAAATAAGAAAGAAGTGGTAAAGATTCAGGATGAGTTTTTCCGAGTGTATCAGGACGGTGACCTTGCACAATTAGAGCATTTCAGCAAGGAACTGGATGTGATTGCCGAGGGCTACCGGGCGCAGAGCCTCAGGTAAGGGCAATTGTGAAAAATGGCAGAGTATCTGCTGTAGAACAGGCAGGAGGACGGTATGGCAGTACAATTACCGGAAGCGTTTGAAAAAAGGATGCAGGAATTACTGGGTGCAGAGTATGAAAGCTTTGCAAAGGGCTATGAGACGGAGCACGCAGCAGGTCTGCGGGTGAATACCATGAAGCTGTCGCCGGAGGAGTTTGCGGCGGCGGCTCCGATTAGCGTGCGTCCGATTCCGTGGATTTCGAATGGCTTTTATTATGACGCGGATGCAGCACAACCGGCAAAGCATCCGTATTATTTTGCAGGTCTATATTATATTCAGGAGCCGAGTGCAATGACACCTGCAGCAGTGCTCCCGGTGCAGCCCGGTGAACGGGTGCTGGATTTGTGTGCGGCACCCGGAGGGAAAAGTACGGAGCTTGCAGCAAAGCTGTGCGGAAAAGGAGTGCTGGTGTCCAACGATATTAGTAATTCGAGGGCAAAGGCACTGTTAAAGAATCTGGAATTATTTGGAACAAAGAATGCAGTGGTGATAAGCGAACCGCCGGCAAAGCTTGCGGAGCGTTTCACAGGCTATTTTGATAAAATTCTGGTGGATGCGCCCTGCTCCGGTGAGGGAATGTTTCGAAAGAGTCCGGCAATTATGAAAAACTGGGAACAGTACGGC
>CAZCON010000291.1:0-2680 GCA_964500085.1 uncultured Lachnospiraceae bacterium | reverse complement strand
GCAGTATTCCAGTCGTATTGTACGTCTGCTTGACGGTAAGATTACAAGTGACTCTGACCCGTATGAGGCTGAGGTGACAGCGGTGGAGCAGACAAAGAAGGAGAAGAAAGCGAAAAAGACTTCAATGTCATTTTTAACGGCACTGGCACTCTCCTTTAATAATTTGCTTACCAAAAAGGGACGTACCTTTATGACGGCATTTGCAGGCTCCATCGGTATTATCGGTATCGCGTTGATTCTATCGGTATCTACGGGTGTGCAGACCTACATTGATTCAGTGCAGCGTGATACGCTTTCCAGCTATCCGATTACGATGGAGGCAGAGGTGGTGGATTCTTCGGCATTGCTTGCAACCATGATGGGAGTGGATAAGGATGGCGAGCCGACGGGACAGCATGAGCTGGATCAGGTGTATGCAAACTCTACCATGTACGATATGGTAAATGCGTTTACTGATATGGATACCAAGAGCAATAACCTGAGGGCTTTTAAAAAGTTTCTTGAGGAAAATGAAGAAATACAGCAGTATATTTCTTCCGTACAGTATTCCTATGACATGGATTTAAGCATCTATACGAAGAATGTGGACGGTAAGGTCGTGAAGGCTGATGTGAACGAATTGATGTCCATGATGATGAATTCCTTTGGTATGGCAAGCACGATGATGGAAAATATGAGTTCCATGATGATGGGGATGGATGTCTGGAATGAAATGATGACGGGTGAGAATGGGGAGCTTATCAGCGGGACGGTAAAGGATCAGTATGATGTTATTTATGGTAAATGGCCGGAGGCGTATAATGAGGTTGTAATTCTTGTAAACGCCAGAAATGAAGTCAGTGATATGGTATTGTATGCGCTTGGACTTACCACGATGGATGTGATGATGGAATCCATGCAGGATATTATGGCAGGAAAACAGGTAGCGCAGAACCTTGGTCCGTGGAGCTATGAGGACATCTGCAATATGTCCTTCCGTGTGATTCCGGGGGCATTAAAGTATCAAAAGCAGGGAGACGGAAGCTATACGGATTTGTCTGCCAGTGATACCGGACTTTCTTATCTCTATGATGAGAAGGGAGTAGAATTAAAGGTAGTAGGAATTTTGAGACCGAATGAGAATGCTGCCGCGACCTCTATGACCGGAGCCATTGCCTATACAAGTGAGCTGACAAAATATGTTATGGAGCAGAATAAGGACTCTGAGATTTTAAAAACGCAGCTGGCAGACAAAACAGTAGATGCCATTACAGGACTGCCGTTTGAGACCGGAGAAGAGGAGGAGCTCTCTGCTGAAGAAAAAACAGAGACGGTAAAGGAGTATTTTGCAGGTCTCGACAATACGAAGAAAGCGGAGCTGTACGGTATGATTATGGCAACTCCGTCGGAGGCTTATTTGCAGGAAGCAGTCGGCGCGCAGCTTGCCGTAATGGATGAGACGGCAATTCGCGCAATGCTGGTACAGGCATTTGCACAGCAGATGGCTGTGGAGACTACACAGGTAGAGGACTATGTGGCTGAGATGGATGCAGCGACGCTTCAAACCTATGCGTTTCAGGTCCTTGCGGGAAAGATGACGGAGGAATATGCAAAAGGGATACAGGCAAATCTCGGAACCATGACAACCGGTCAGCTTGCGGAATTGTTTGACGGAGCAGAATTTACGGTGGAGGAATATACCGCATTTTATGAGGAGTATCTTCCAAAGGCTTATTCGGAGTCTACTTACGAGGAAAATCTGAAGCTTTTGGGCTATGCAGACCCGGAGAGCCCGTCTGCAATCAGCATTTACGCAGATACCTTCGAAGATAAGGATGTGATTGCAGATTTGATTGCAAAATATAATGAAAATGCGGCAGAGGAGGATAAGATAGAGTATACGGACTATGTTGCACTTTTGATGTCCTCAATTACGACGGTAATCAATGCGATTTCTTATGTTTTGATTGCATTTGTTGCAATTTCGCTTGTGGTATCCTCTATAATGATAGGAATCATTACTTACATTTCTGTATTGGAGCGTACGAAGGAAATTGGTATTTTGCGTGCAATCGGTGCGTCCAAAAAGGATATTTCCCGTGTGTTTAATGCAGAGACGATTATCGTGGGCTTTACCTCAGGCGCAATCGGTATTCTTGTGACACTCGGTCTGATTGTGATAATTAACATTATTCTGCATTCGGTAACCGGAATTGCAAATCTGAGCGCAATTCTTCCTCCGGCAGCCGGCGTAGTGCTTGTGTTTATCAGTATGCTTCTTACCTTTATTGCAGGTTTGTTCCCGGCAAAGGTGGCAGCAAAGAAGGACCCGGTGATTGCACTTAGAAGCGAGTAAAGGATAATAGGTATAAGCGGGGGCTGTTTCGGCAGCCCCTTTTGCTTTTTGCGGGGATTTTTTGAGAGAAGAGCGCAAGTGACTGCCATTTACGGAAATACAGATATGGAAACCGTTTATGCGGTTTCGCGGGCCAGCTTTGCGGCAGCGTCGGATAAAAGCAGCAACGCCTTGGATTTTACCTCAAGGGAGGCGTAAATCCCTTTGGAAGCGGAAGACTCTGCCAATTTGGCATATTCGAGGGCTTCCGTATAATTTTTTGCCTCGCAGAGCGTAGCGGCAAGCCGTAGCGCTGCTCTTGCACAAAGTGCATGGGCTTCATCTGAAAGCAGAGAAGCTTCCGGA
>CAZCON010000290.1:2106-2693 GCA_964500085.1 uncultured Lachnospiraceae bacterium | reverse complement strand
ATCCTCCCAGTATACCTTATAGCCGTTATACTCTGCCGGGTTGTGGCTCGCCGTTACGACAATACCTGCAATACAGCCAAGCTCTCTTACTGCAAAGGAAAGCTCCGGTGTCGGTCTTAACGACTCGAACAAATATGTCTTAATCCCGTTTGCACAAAGGCAAAGCGCTGCTGCCTCAGAAAACTCAGGAGACATATTTCTTGAGTCAAATGCAATGACAACGCCCCTGCTCTCGCCGCCTTCATCAATAATAAAGTTTGCAAGTCCTTGGGTTGCCTTACTTACCGTGTAAAAATTCATACGGTTCGTACCGGCTCCGATTACGCCGCGCAGTCCTGCCGTACCAAACTCAAGCTCACGATAGAAGCGATCCTTAATCTCCGCCTCATCTCCTGCGATTGCCCGAAGCTCTGCTCTGGTTGCCTCGTCAAAATACGCATTGTTGCACCAGTCTTCATACGTTTTCTTATAATCCATAGAAAGCCTCCTCTTAATTTTATAATTATTTTTACTGACACACTGTCAGAATATTTCATTAAACTTCGTTTTTCAAAGGCCCGCGGGCGCGTTCGCATCCCGTATGACAC
>CAZCON010000290.1:0-2006 GCA_964500085.1 uncultured Lachnospiraceae bacterium | reverse complement strand
ACTCCCGAATGCGTTGCATTCGACGTATGTCATCCGTTATGCTCATTTTGCCTTCTTCCTGCGCTCGGCTTTGCCTTTGTAAAACTTCGTTTTTCAAAGGCCCGCGGGCGCGTTCGCATCCCGTATGACACACTCCCGAATGCGTTGCATTCGACGTATGTCATCCGTTATGCTCATTTTGCCTTCGCGCATATTATACAACAATTTTCCGGTTCTTGCAAGATAAAAAAGAGCAAGAACCGGATGCTGCTATGCTTCCGATTCTTGCTAAAACTCGTATGTACGTCAAATGATTACAGGGTCTTTAAAATCTCGCCCATCATATTCGGAGTTGCGCCGATGGCATTGGACTCATCAGTATCAATGTGCATGGCGTCTGCAAATTTCTCGCTGACGCGTACTACAACATCCCCAAGCACTGCCTTTCTTCCTTCTGACTCCATCTTTACCCATACGACATCCTTGTTCTTTAAGCCAAGCTTTTCTGCCGTCTCCGGAACCATATGAATATGACGCTTTGCCACAATCACGCCCTCAGAAATCTCTATTTCACCACACGGTCCTACTACCTTACATCCCGGAGTTCCTGCAATATCCCCGCTCTCGCGAACCACCACCGGTACGCCGATAGAGCGTGCATCCGTTGCAGAAAGTTCTACCTGGGTAGCCGGCCGTTCCGGTCCGAGAATCGAAACATTGGCAAGAGACTTTTTCGGTCCGACAATCGTCACTCTCTCCTCACAGGCAAACTGTCCCGGCTGGGAAAGATCCTTCTTCTTCGTCAGGGTTGCTCCGGCACCAAACAAAACCTCTAAATGCTCCTTCGTCACATGGATATGGCGGGCGGATGTCTCCACTAAAATCTGAGCCATAATAGTATCCTCCGTAATTCTGTATAATATTGAATCGTCCGGTTATCAAAGAACACTTTTCCTTGACACCGAATCATCTACATTATACACCCATCCGTAAAAAAAATCCAGTCCTTTCCACGGTTATCTTTTGCGTTATCTTTTGCGGCTGAAATGAAAAGTTTATCTTTTACGTTCTTCCTTTCCTCTCACACCAAACACTACCGAATACTCCTTCGCCACATATTCTCCGCGTTCACGCGCCTTTACCGTTACCGTTCCCTCGCTGCCGCCACGAATATAGCGCAGTGCCTCCTGCAGCTGCTCCTGTGTTTTTACCGTAATACCGTTTACCTCGGTAATCACACCATAGAGCGGAAGCCCTGCCGCCTCTGCCGCCGAGCCTTCTTCGATTCCGGCAATATAAATTCCCACCGGAATATTCAATGCCTCCGAATGATTTTCCGTTACATCCTGACACATAATCCCCAGTACCGCTGAATCCTCATAATCAATCTCTTCCCTGTTCAGCATCTGATTGATGATAGAAATCACCTTGGAAATCGGAATTGCATACCCGATTCCCTCCACGCTGCTTGCCACCAGCTTTGCATTGCTAATTCCGATTAATTCGCCTCTTGCGTTCAACAGTGCGCCGCCGCTGTTCCCCGGATTGATGGCGGCATCCACCTGAATCAGATTCATGGCAGTTCCTTCAATTTCCACCTCACGATCAACTGCACTGACATAGCCCACGGTCAGGGACTGTCCGCTTCCTGCCGCGTTGCCAATGGCAACTACCATTTCACCGCCTGTCAGTCGGTCAGAATCTCCAATGGTAACCACCTTAATCTTTTTCAGTGTTTCCTCTGTCAGTTCAGAAAGCTTTACAGACAAAACCGCGATATCCTCCTCTGCATTCGACCCCTTCACCTCTGCCGGTGCGGTACTTCCATCCACAAAGGAAAGCTCAATCGCCGTTGCGCCGTCTACCACATGATGATTCGTCACTACAAACAATTCTTCTGCCTGTGCAATGATAATGCCGGTACCACTGCCCTCACTCTCTTCCTCATACTCACGTCCAAAGAAATAGTAAGAGGTCACACTCTGCGTATTGATTTCTACGATCGACGGTATTACATTGTCCCAGAC
>CAZCON010000289.1:0-2695 GCA_964500085.1 uncultured Lachnospiraceae bacterium | reverse complement strand
ATCGGGGAATTTCCATGCTGGGATTTCGCAAGGTGAAAAAAGGAACAGCAAAGAGAGTACTATATTATTCACCGCTATTGCTTATTGCTTTTTCGCCTCTTGTAGCTGGCGTGAATTTGGAAGAAGGAGCAGCCTTTCTTTTCGCCAATTTGTTCTTGACACTTGGCATTGGTATGGCGGAAGAAATCTTTTTCAGGGGAATCATCTGCAATTTGTGGTTAAAGCAAGGAGTAGTCAAAGCCATGCTGTTGTCATCTGTTCTTTTTGGGATGAGCCATATCCTGAACGTGGCAGGTGGGGCAGGTCTTTTGACAACGATTCTTCAGATATGCTTTGCTATTGTCTATGGGATGGTATTCACACTCATATTTATCGAGGGTAACAGTCTGCTTCCTTGTGTTTTGATTCATGCACTGCATGATTTTTGTTCCTTTATCAGTGCGGAGGGGTCTATGCAGTCTGACATGATTTTGGGTTCAGTTCAGTTTGTTATTTTGCTGGCATATTTTCTATATATAAGAGATAAAAAATAGATATCCTGATAAGAAGATCATGGTTTCCATTGAGCCATGCGAAGATAGTGCACCAGATATAGAAGTAAGAAAAAGGCGCAAAGCATTTTATGGGGAAAATGGATATGGCGAAACAGGCTATATGATAAAACTAAGTGGCGTAGTGCAGAAAATTATGATTACAAATGGTGACTTCGATAATAAGGAGTTTCTTTTGTTTTTTATAGTAACGGTACAGTTTGGCCAAAGATATGGATGAAATGATGAGGAGCCGGATTAGCGAGGAGAATATCAATGAATGAAAAAACATATACAACGTCGCTTAGTGTAATCCATTATTGGATACATATAATTTCGACGGTTGACTGATGCGTGAAATGATGTTAGTGTACGATGGTGACCAGAAAAGGTATGCGAGGTGCAAACGTATGTTGAGTTACATAGCAGGGGGAATTTTACTTGTCTTTGCAATTTATTTTATTGTTCAGGGAATACGATGCAGTATGGCGGTAAAGGAGAACAAAAGCCGTCTTGCCACCTACAATGCCCAGACGGTAGCATTAAGTTATGGCGATATGACTTATGTTGATTCGGGCGAGGGCAAGGTGATTTTATCCGTTCACGGAATTTTCGGCGGCTATGACCAGGCCTATGATACCTGTAAGGATTTTTGCTCCGATTATCGAATTATCGCTCCCTCGAGGTTTGGATATTTGGGAAGCGATGTTTCCGGCGACGGAACGCCTGCCAAACAGGCAGAGGCGTATGTGGAACTTCTGGACAAGCTTGGCATTGACAAGGTGTATCTGTTGGCGACATCTGCCGGAGGCAGCATTGCAATCCGTTTCGCACTCGATTATCCGGAGCGCACGAGAGGCTTGATTTTATACTGCTCCGCCATGCCACTTGTGGAGAAACCGAAAAAATTTGCCGAATATGCGGGACCTCCTGCGTTCCTGTGCAATAATTACGCCATGTTCCTGCTAAGTCCTATGTTTAAGCCAATTATGGGAATGGAGCCGTCTACCATTTATAGTATGATGCCCGTAAATGACAGAAAAGATGGTGTGGTATTGGATGCCTCAATTACCAATCCTGATATGGCAAGGAACTTTGAAGACTACCTGATTGAGGATTTACAGATTCCTACGCTGATTTTTCATGCGAAGGACGATAAGCTGGCGAGTTACAACGATACGGAGAGGGTGGTGTCAAGATTTCCGAACTGCACATTCGTTTCCTTTGAAAGTGGAGGACATTTGATGTCGGGGCATAGAGAAGAAATTAAAAAAGCTGTTTGCGATTTTGTAATGAAGCACGATTAAACACACTTAGTTGTAGAGTAACTGTTCAGAAGGTCTGCGCACATACTGCGCTGACCGTGAGAGAACATAGATTCAGCAGGCACAAATCCATTTGCTAAGCAAATTTTGCATGGATTTGTGCTCGTAATGATGAAGTGAATAGTTACGAGTGAATTATGAATGCTATTATCTCAAAACAGAGCGTATATAGACATACCAAAACAAGGAGAAATCAAAAAGATGAAAATAATTGAATACTTTACATCAGAGAACAAAAAACATTGGTTAGATGAAATGAAAAAAATGTGATTGGGGAGCAGGACAGTATTTACATCAGCTTCTTAGTGAAAACAGTCTGAAAAGAATGGTTGGTGAAACTGCTCTTGTACCAATGCTTGTGGATGGGGATAAGCTGATTGCTTTTTGTACATTTGCTCCTCTTGATGATATCCAGCCAACGGATATGTCACCATAGATTGGATTTGTTTATACATTCCCTGATTATAGAGGGCATCGTTATGTAGGAATGCTTTTAGATTACGCAGAGAGTATTGCAACAGTCATGGATAGGGAGTACATATATATTTCCACCGGTCATACAGGATTGTACGAAAAATATGGATATGAGTTTTATAAAATAGACGAGGATATCGAAGGTGAGAAATCGCGTATATATCGTAAAGCCCTTGCAGTGGAGTTGATTAAGGAACGGATGTCGGACGAAAACGTGGGGTGTATTTTGTTGTGGTAAGAGTGGAAGGAAAGTGATATAATCAGAGGAGAAAACCGAAATTTGTGGAGGTACGCAATGATAATAAAAATGGTTACAATTTCATTGATGGCAGCGTTCTACATCTGTTATTTTGTAAAGATGATAAG
>CAZCON010000288.1:0-2716 GCA_964500085.1 uncultured Lachnospiraceae bacterium | reverse complement strand
TGTCATAAAGTACAGTGACGGGGATTTGGAGATTTCGTTGTCGGAAAAGGGAGAAGTCTTGTTTTCCAACCACGCGTCCGGTCTGGACGAGGTACAGGTGGGGCGGCTGTTTGACCGCTTTTATACGGTAGAAACTGCCAGAAACTCTACGGGGCTGGGACTTTCGATTGCAAGAGCTTTGGTGGAGCGGATGCACGGAACGATAACAGCAGAGTATGCGGAGGGAAGGCTATCCATCCGGCTGCAATTTCCTCCTGCTCACTAAAAAGATGGGTCTTCCCATCTTTTTTTCTTGTATTCCAAAATAAATAAACACAGGTGACTTGACAATTCTAGAATATGTGATAAAATAAAAAATGTGATACGAAAAATGTAAAATAAAACAAAACGTATCAATGAATTTAAAAGGAGAAAACGGGATGGGAGAAGCCTCAGAGCATCTTTTGAAGCTGCCGATAGATGCGATAGAGGAGAGCGTGGATGCAACTCCGGCAGTTGCCTGTAGCGAGGAGGAGCTTATACTTGTATTGCAGGATTTGGTAAAAGCAGTTGATGAAAAGTCATATATTCCACAAACTCCAACAGCAGAGAATCCTGCCTTATCGGATGATTATGTATTTTATACATCGGATGAGAATAGGATACTTAAGGATTTGTCAAAAGAAAATTTTGTTGCAAAGGTACGGGATTTAGGTAAGGGAGCAGAAAAGAGAAAGAAAAGGATGATTAGGAGAGTGACAATTTTGCATACGGGAATAATACCGTATACCAAATTGTGAGAAAATAGAGAGAAAACATAGGGACTAATGAAAGAATATAAGGAAGGTGAAACTATGGAGAGGATAAAGGAGAATAGACTTGCTTATTGTAATGCATGTGAAGATTTGGTAGGATTTTATGCTTCAGAAGAAAGGATTACAGAGGAGTATAAGGGAGAAAAAATCACGTATCGTTTTAAAGTCGGTCGCTGTGAGTGTTGCAAAGCAGAAGTGGCAATCGATATTGATTATAATGCAAGAAAATCGGAAGCAAAGCTTAAAGCATATAAAAGACAAAAAGGAATTATTTCATTGGAAGAGATATCTGAGCTTCTGGAAAAATATGATGTTGGAAAAGAGACGCTTGCTGAGGTTGCTGGATTCGGAAAGGTGACGATAAAACGGTATTATGATGGGGTTATTCCTGCGAAAGAATATTCGGAAGTGCTGTATCAAATGCTAAATAATGAGACATTTTTCATGGAATCGGCAAAGAATAACCGGAGTAAGTTAAAAGAGGTTGCTTATCGAAAAATAGTTGCTCGGTACAAGCGATTATGTGAAATTGGGAAGTCTAAGTTAGAGCAGATTATAAACTATATTATTACGAATTTAGGGGAAGTGACTCCCCTGGCACTGGAAAAGTTATTAGCTTTTTCCAATGGGGTAAACTATGCAATGAACGGAAAACAGTTAATCAAGGAAGAATGTCAGGCATGGCAACACGGTCCAGTATATCCGAAAGTATATAATCAGTATAAAAAGTTTGGATACAAGCCGATTGATACCGGAATCTATAGTTCGCACGGATGTATGCAGTCATTACTCGGTGAGGATGAAATAAAAGCAATAGAATTGGTTCTTCATACATTTGGTTTATATTCGTCAAAGACGTTAGAACGGATATGCCATTCACAGCAACCGTGGTTAGAAAAACGAGTCGGATATAAAGAGGATGAGCCGGGAAATGAGCTGATTGAGGAAAAGTCTGTAGAACGGTTTTATATCGAAAACGGATTGTGTTCTGAAGAGGCGATTATGAAGTATATTGCAAACTGCATAAGAAATTTTGAATAGAAGAAGGTACGCCCATTGCCGGGATAGCAGGAGAAGGATGGTGATAGTATGACCTACAAGGTGGCAATTTGTGAGGATAACGAAACCGATTCCGGTTATGTGGCGGAGCTTCTTTCGGCGTGGGCAAGGGAGCGAAGAATCGTGGCATATCAAAGCAATTCGCCTGATTGTATACAATTATACATTTTTTGCTAAAACTACTTGCGTAATTGAAAATCTTGGTGTATAATAGCGGAGAAGCACAGAGATAATTACTTTTTTTGGAAAGCTTTTTCTTGGTGATTATTGCAAAGGTGCGTTATTTTTCCGAGGACGAAAGGAGAGTTTTAAAGATGGGATACGTTGATGAAGTCATCGAGTTAGTATCGAAGAACAATGCGAATGAGCCGGAGTTTCTTCAGACGGTAGAAGAGGTGTTATCCTCCTTAAAGCCGGTAGTAGAGAAGAATGAGGAGCAGTACAGAAAGGCAGCACTTCTTGAGAGAATGTGTGAGCCGGAGAGAGTGATTGAGTTCCGTGTTGCATGGGTAGACGACAATGGACAGACGCAGGTGAACCGCGGCTATCGTGTACAGTTTAACGGAGCAATCGGACCGTACAAGGGAGGCTTACGTTTCCATCCGTCCGTAAACTTATCCATTATGAAGTTCCTTGGATTTGAGCAGACCTTTAAGAACAGCTTAACCACCCTCCCGATGGGTGGTGCAAAGGGTGGTTCCAACTTTGATCCGCGCGGAAAGAGCGATGCAGAGATTATGAGATTTTGTCAGGCATTTATGACAGAGTTATATCGTCATATCGGACCGGACGTGGACGTTCCGGCTGGTGATATCGGTGTAGGCGGACGTGAGATTGGTTATATGTACGGTCAGTACCGCCGC
>CAZCON010000287.1:0-2732 GCA_964500085.1 uncultured Lachnospiraceae bacterium | reverse complement strand
ATATGAAATCGTATACCAAGACAATAGACCTATTTTTCCTAATACTTCTGTTTCGAGTTTTTTGTATTGTTTATCCCATATAATCTTAATTATTATAATTATTGCAATTACTACTAAAATCAGCATGTTTTTCTCTCCCCTTGTCCGTCACTTTTTCTTTAGGTCTATGCATTCAATAATTTTTATCAGATGAAAATAAAAACTCTGACAAACAATTCTCTTTATCTAAAAAAACTTTACGCAAACTATCGTTCATAATATTCTTGTGCGCGACCAACCATTTTCAGATGTAACTCAATACGATTTACATCCAAAAGCTGCATTAAAAACCATAAAGTTTTTTTCCAAAAGGCCTAATTCATTTCTTATTTTCAGTAAAGAAAAGCATTTCAGATACTCCACAACCCACATCATAGTCCGGAAAAATGTTCCTAAGTGCATTGAGATTTCTGTTTCTGGTATCTTGTAATTCTATATTGGTAAGCGAATCTGCCGTAAACAATAGTTTTGTTTTACGCTAAAGCCCATCTAATTTCCATGTTTTACACTTTTAATAGTTACATTTGTAATTAACTCAAAATCCTCGTTATTTCCTGATATCAATTGCCTCTATAAAAACGCCGCCTACCGCACATATCCGTTCGGATGTGTGCTGTGCCATTTCCATGCCGTTGCGATAATCTCTTCCATATCCGTATACCGCGGTTTCCAGCCAAGCACCTGCTTTGCCTTTTGGCTCGAAGCAATCAGGGTTGCCGGGTCACCGCCGCGGCGCGGTGCATCCTGCGCCTTGATTGCAAATCCGGTTGCCCGTCTTGCCGCCTCCACGATTTCCCTCACGCTATAGCCGGCACCGCTTCCAAGGTTAAACACATTGCTCTCATTTCCCTGCATCAAATAATCCACTGCCAGAATATGCGCCTGTGCCAAATCCATCACATGAACATAATCACGCACACAGGTACCGTCCTTTGTCGCATAATCCGTTCCACAGATG
The DNA here is from genome assembly GCA_964500085.1 of uncultured Lachnospiraceae bacterium. Taxonomy (GTDB): domain Bacteria; phylum Bacillota; class Clostridia; order Lachnospirales; family Lachnospiraceae; genus SIG307. The sequence continues at coordinate 1,735 of CAZCON010000287.1, read as the reverse complement.
GAAATGTACTCCCGCTGTCCCAATGGCACCTGTAAAATAAGCGGAATCAAATGACTCTCCGGAGAATGTGCTTCTCCGATTACACCGCTCTCATGTGCGCCGCAGGCGTTAAAATAACGAAGTGCCACATACTTCATACCATGGGCAAGGTCCGTCCACTTCATCATCTTCTCAATCGCTAACTTCGTTTCCCCATAGGTGTTAATCGGCGCAGTCTTATCCGTTTCCAAAATCGGCACCTGCTCCGGCTCGCCGTAGGTCGCCGCCGTAGAGGAAAATACAATCTTCTTTACCTCATGTGCAAGCATGGACTCTAATAGCACCTTCGTACCGCACACGTTATTATCGTAATACTTTAACGGATTTTTCATGCTCTCCGCCACTAAGGAATTTGCCGCAAAATGAATGACCGCGTCAATTCTTTCCCGTTCAAACACTGCATCAATAAATGCACGGTTCCGGATATCCCCCTCATAAAAGCGCGCCTTTTCATGCACCGCCTCTCTATGACCCGTTTCCAGATTATCTGCAACAACCACGTCTATTCCTTTTTCTACCAGTGCATAAACCATATGGGAACCGATATAGCCTGCTCCGCCTAAAACTAAAATTGTCATCCTTTTCTTCCTTTCTCCAAAACAAAACCTTCTGTGCCAAACATGCGGCTTCTACCGCACATTCCTTTTCCGCTCTTTCGCACAGCCTGCTACTTTTCTCTACTTTCCCGTTTTTCTCATATTTGACTCAAACATCTTCTGGAAGCCAAGCCAGCCGGTTTCCTCCGTACTGTCAAAAAGTGCGGTCACGCCCGCAAGCTTTGCGTCCATATTGTCTGCCATGCTGAGTGCCAATGCTTCTGCCAGTCCCGGCTTTTTCGGAGAACCAAACTCCAGCTCTCCGTGGTGTGCTAAAATACAGTGCAGCAATTCATTCTTACGTTTCACCGGAAAACCGCCCAACTTATCCATGCGCTTAGAAAGCCAGTCCGCGCCTATGTAAATGTGACCGAGCAGCTGTCCTGCATCCGTATAATCATTTTCCGGAAACGCAGAAATCTCCGCAAGCTTTCCCATATCGTGAAACATCGCCGCGGTTAGGAGCAAGTCCCTATCTAATACCGGATAATTCTCTGCCAGATATGCACACAGCCTCGTAACAGAAACCGTATGCTCCAACAGCCCGCCTACAAAATTGTGATGCATCGTCTTTGCCGCCGAATGTGTGGAAAACATCTCCTTAAACTTCGAATCCTCCCTAAAATAGCTTTCCGCCAGCAGTTTAAACTGTGTATCTCCCAAAGAATCAATATAGCCCAAAAGCTCCTGATACATCTTTACCGTATCCTTCTTTGTACACGGCATATACTCGCTGACCTCGTATTCTCCCTCCGTCAGTCTCCGGATTCTTCGAATATTGAGCTGCAGCGCTCCCTGAAAGCTGACCACCTGCCCCTCCACGCGGATATAGTCCAATGCCTCGAAGTGTTCAATTCCCGCATTTAATTCCCATACCTTCCCATCCATTGTTCCGGTTTTATCCTGCAACAGCAGCGAATAATAATTCTTCCCCGCCTTTGTCTGCAGGGTCTGCTTCTGCTTACAGAAATAATTTTCGGAAATCATCTCTCCGTCCCGCAATTCCTTTAAATATCTCATCTTCTTATTCCTCCATTTTACAATCACTCCACGCCATCATCCATATGTTCTAATGCATTCTTTCCTCCGGTGTCATATAC
>CAZCON010000286.1:0-2732 GCA_964500085.1 uncultured Lachnospiraceae bacterium | reverse complement strand
TGGATACCCTGCCCTGTCAGAATCCGTTTCTGCGTCAGCTGCTATGGTCCTTGGCGGGACGCGAATACTAAAGGAAGAATACCCTTGGAGGCGAAGGAATGAACGGATTGCTGGATGAAATAAACCAACCGAATGATATCAAGAAAATTAAGCCTGCAGAATATAAAAAACTGGCAAAGGAGCTTCGCAGCTTTCTGGTACACAGTGTCAGTAAAACAGGAGGGCATCTGGCGGCAAATCTGGGTGCAGTAGAGCTTACAATGGCACTTCATCTGGTGATGGATTTTCCAAAGGATAAGCTGGTGTTTGACGTGGGACATCAGGCATATACCCATAAGATACTGACGGGGCGCAAAGAAGAGTTTTCAACGCTTCGCCAGTATGAAGGCTTAAGCGGATTTCCAAAGCAGAGAGAAAGCGACTGTGATGCGTTTCACACAGGGCACAGCTCTACGTCGGTTTCTGCAGCTGCAGGTCTTGCCATGGCAAGAGATTTGGCGGGAGAGGATTACCGGGTGGCAGCGGTTATCGGTGACGGCGCGCTTTCCGGTGGCATGGCTTATGAAGCGCTGAACAATATTGGCGGCGGGCGTTCCAGGATGCTCATCGTATTAAATGACAATAAAATGTCCATTTCTGAGAATATCGGGGGAATGGCAGCGTATCTCGGAAAGGTACGGACGAATACAAAATATGTGGAATTTAAGGATGATTTAGAGCAGACGCTACGCAGAACCAAGCTTGGAACGAAGCTTGTGTACGGTCTGAAGCGTTCCAAGGACTCTATCAAACATTTTTTTGTGCCGGGCATGTTTTTTGAGGATATGGGGATTACCTATGTGGGACCGATTGACGGTCATAACATTGAGCTTATGGTGCGTGCGTTTAAAACGGCATTTGCAGCAAATAAGCCGGTGCTTGTGCACGTGGTAACAGAAAAGGGCAGAGGCTATGCCTTTGCCAAAAAGGATCCGAGCGCCTTTCACGGTGTAGAGCCGTTTGATATCCGAACAGGAAAGGCACTTGCCAAAGCCAGAAAAAAATCCTATACGGATGTGTTTTCGGAGACGATTTGTGAACTGGCACAGGAAAATGAAAAAATTGCCGCCATTACGGCAGCAATGCCACAGGGGACAGGCTTGGAAGAGTTTGGACGGCGGTATCCGGAACGGTTTTTTGATGTCGGAATCGCAGAGGAGCATGCCGTGACCTTTGCGGCAGGGCTCGCAGCAGGCGGAATGCAGCCTGTGGTCGCGGTGTACTCTACATTTTTGCAGCGTTCCTATGACCAGATGGTGCATGATGTGTGCATTGGCAGACTTCCGGTTGTGTTTGCCGTGGATCGGGCAGGCATTGTTGGAAATGATGGTGAAACGCATCAGGGTATTCTGGACATTTCTTATCTTTCCCATATTCCTGGCATGACGGTGATGGCACCGAGAGACGGTACGGAGTTAAAGGAAATGCTTCGTTTTGCGCTGGCATTAAAGAAGCCGGTGGCACTCCGTTATCCGCGAGGTGCGGCAGGAGAGCTTACAGACGTCGGCAGAAAGCCGTTGCAGTACGGAAGGGCAGAGGTGCTTTATGAGGAAAAGGAAATTGCCCTGCTTGCAGTAGGAAGCATGGTAGAAACCGCACTTGAGGCGAGAAAACTTTTGCGGGACAGCGCATACCGCGTAACGGTGGTTAATCTGCGGTTTGTGGCACCTTTGGATACAGCACTGCTGGATGATATGGCAGAGTCGCACAGATTGCTGGTTACGCTGGAGGAAAACATTCTTGCAGGCGGCTGTGGCGAGAAGATTGCCGCTTATTATTCGGAGCGGGGAAAGCAGGTGCGGATGCACCATATTGCACTGCCGAATCAGTACATTGAGCATGGAGATGCGGCGGCACTCCGGAAAAAATACGGACTGGTGCCGGAACACATTGCGGAGGAGATTAAGCTTGCCTATCGCGGCTAGCGGCGGAGGAGAAATGATGTCAGAAAAAAAGAAGGAGCGTCTGGATGTGCTGCTGGTCAGACGGAACATGGCAGAATCCAGAGAAAAGGCAAAGGCCTATATTATGGCAGGAAATGTGTTTGTGGATGGTGTCAGGGAGGATAAGGCAGGCACGAATGTATCGGAGGAGGCATTGCTGGAGCTGCGGGGAATGGCCATGAAATATGTGAGCCGCGGCGGGTTTAAGCTGGAAAAGGCAGTAGATGAGTTCGGAATAGGGCTGACCAATGCCGTATGTATGGACGTAGGTTCCTCTACCGGCGGGTTTACGGACTGTATGCTTCAAAACGGTGCCAAAAAGGTGTTTGCGGTAGATGTTGGTACAAACCAGCTGGCATGGAAGCTTCGTACGGATGCGCGTGTTGTCTCCATGGAAAAGACCAACATTCGCTATGTCGTGCCGGAGGATATTGGAGAAGCTGTGGATTTTGTATCCATTGACGTAGCCTTTATTTCCCTCACAAAGGTGCTTGCGCCGGTATACCGGCTTATGAAAGCAGGTGCCGGTATCGTTTGCCTTATTAAGCCGCAGTTCGAGGCAGGCAGGGAAAAGGTAGGAAAAAAGGGTGTTGTAAGAGAGCGTGAAACGCATCTTGAGGTGATAGAGCAGGTAATCCGTTATGCAGATTTTCTTGGCTTTCTGATGCTGGGACTTTCCTATTCGCCGATTCGTGGTCCGGAGGGCAATATTGAATATCTGCTGTATATGAAGAAGCCGGAGAAGGACCT
>CAZCON010000285.1:0-2733 GCA_964500085.1 uncultured Lachnospiraceae bacterium | reverse complement strand
AGATTCCGGAATAAAGCCCAGCTTCTGCATACTTTGTCCCAGCCCCTTGCCCCACCAGCGAAGTGCCTCCATAGCTGATAAACGGAAGCGGAATACCGGTTGACGGTATTGTATTTGTCACAACAGCAATATTGATTAACACCTGCATGGCAATATGTACCATAATACCGACACAGATAAGAGAGCCAAACAAATCTCTTGCATTGACTGCCACAACGAACAGCCGCCACAGCAGCAGCACATACAGCAAAAGAATGGCAAGTGCGCCAATGATTCCAAGCTCCTCACAAATTACGGAAAAAATCATATCATTATGAGATTCCGGAATAAAGCCCAGCTTCTGCATACTTTGTCCCAGCCCCTTGCCCCACAGGCCTCCGGAGGCAATTGCATAAAGTCCCTGCAATATCTGATAGCCCTTATCATGCGTTTCCACATTCAGCCAGGCATCAATACGTTCTCCCCGGAATGCCTCGCCCATAAAAATATAGCACACTACTGCTGCCACTGCAAGAAGGCCCATGATAAAGTAGTAGCCCTTTCGCCTTGCCACAACAAAGCAGATAACAAACGTAATGCCTGCAATAATAATGGCTGTACTTAAATTTTCTGCTGCTACAAGTCCCAGAAGCGGCAGAACAAAAATCAGCACACGGATAAAACCGAATACATTATCCAGCCGTTTTGGTGCCGCATACACAATATATGCCGCCAAAAGAATAATACAGATTTTTGTCAGCTCTGAAGGCTGGAACGTACCAAGCAACGGTATCTTAATCCAACGCTTTGCCCCCTTTACTTCCTCCCCAAAAAACAGAACATAAATCTGCAGACCAATGCAGACCACATAGGCGAGAAACAAAAGATTGATTTTATACCTTCTGCCGATGCCCTTAATATAGAAAAAGTAATCGATTTTCGACACAAGCACCATCACCACCATGCCGATTACGGCTGAAATTGTCTGACGCTTAAAAAAGTACGCCGCATCCCCAAACTTCTGTTTCACCGCATAATAGGAGCTGGTGCTGTATACCATAACCAGACCGATACATACCAGAATCAGGGTAATAAAAAGCAGGCTGTAGTCGTAATACGTCTGTGGCTTGTATTCTGTTTTTTTCACCGACGGTTTTTCCATCTCATCCCTCCTGCCACCTGTTTCCTTTACTCCTCTGAAAGTCCGTGTACATACTCCTTAAAAATACGGCCGCGCTCCTCATAGTTTTGAAACATACCCCAGCTTGCACATGCCGGGGAAAGCAACACCGTATCTCCCGGAACAGCATGCGCCGTACAAAACTCCATCGCCTCTTGAAATGTATCACACAAAACCACATTTTTCACACCCAGACGCTTTGCCGCTTCCGCAATTTTTTCCCTTGTCTGTCCAAGAAGCACCAGATACCCCACCTTACCGTCAAAGGCTTCGATCCACTCATCATATTCCGACCCCTTATCGTAGCCGCCTGCTATCAGAAGGGTATTGCCGGTCATGGCACGGATTGCCTGAATGGCTGCATCCGGATTTGTTCCCTTGGAATCGTTATAATACTTCACACCGCGCTTTGTTGCAACATATTCCACACGATGCTCCACTGCCTTAAACTCATGCAACGCCTTCTGAATCAGCTCCAGAGGCACTCCCATCACAATGCCCGCGCCAATGGCAGCCATTGCATTTTCGTAATTATGTCTCCCGATAATATTTAATTCTTCCACACGGATAATATATTCTGCCACGCCTTCGTGTGCATAGAATATAATGCCATCCTCCACATAAAGACCCTCTTCCAGCGTCCTGGCAGAAGAAAAATAAAGCACACGGCTTTTTACCTGTTCTCCAAAAGCACGCAGCACCTCATCCTCATAATTTAAAATACATACATCCTGTTTTGTCTGGTTTGCTGCAATCGCTTCCTTTGCCGCAATATAATTTTCCATCGTATGATGGCGGTTTAAATGATCCGGTGTGATATTTAAAATCATGGATACATCCGGATGAAATGTATTTGCCGTTTCTAACTGGAAGCTGCTGATTTCCGCTACCGTCACAGCCGTTTCCTGCGTCGTCCTTACAAGGCTGGTATACGGAGTACCGATATTTCCTACCACAAGTACATTTTCATAATAGGTACGCATAATCTCCCCTGTCAGTGCCGTGGTCGTAGTCTTGCCATTCGTCCCCGTAATCGCTATAATTTTTCCCTTGGAGAATAGATAAGCCAGCTCAATTTCACCAATCACCGGTACTCCTGCTGCCCTTAATTCCTCTACAAAAGGCGAATCCACCGGTATACCCGGACTTATCACAAGCAGCTCTGTCTGCCTCTTCAGGCTTTCAGAAAACTCACCGAAAACAAAATTGCCGCGAAATTCCCTGCAAAGTCTTGCACGGACCTCTTCCTCCTGCAATGCTCCATTTCCATCATACAACGTAACGCTTGCACCGGCCTCTGTCAGAAGATCTGCCGCCGCAATCCCGCTGATACCGGCTCCTGCTACTGTCACCTTTTTATTCTGAAGCTCCATTATATCCATCCTTCCGTCTGAAAAAAATTCCCACGCAGACTATTATATGCTATTTCTGATATAGAATCAAGCTACTCTTTTTATTCACCTTTTCTCCTGCCTCCGGAAACTGCTCCGTAATCACTCCACCCTCTCCGCTGTAATAAATATCTCCAAATTCATATGCCTTCAAAAGCTTTTCTGCCTCCTCCCCTGTCATTC
>CAZCON010000284.1:615-2741 GCA_964500085.1 uncultured Lachnospiraceae bacterium | reverse complement strand
CCATCAGCACAAGCTTAACGGAGGAGGTACCTAAATCTACACCTAAATAATACATCTTTTCTCCTTTCTATACTTTTGTCCCTTACCATGTTTACAGTCTGTATATTTCCGAAACAGGTACAAAAGCCTCTGTTCTTATGATATCAATGAACGCGAGGACTGTCAATCATTTTTCGCCGAAATGTATCTTTTAACAGCGTCACTCTTTCTTTTCCCAAAAATCCTGAAGCAGTTCGGACATGGTTCTGATGGATACCGTTTCATACGGATACCACTCCTTCGGAAACAGCGACACATACTGATTTCCCGCAAAACGATCATCCAGCAAAAGTACCGCACCTTTGTCTTCTGCCGTCCGAATCACCCTTCCCGCGGCCTGTTGTACCTTATTCATGCCGGAATACAGATAGGCGCTGTCAAACCCGGTCCCGTTTTTCTCATCGTAATACCTGCGGAACAGCTCTCTTTCATCACACACCAGCGGAAGCCCTGTTCCCACAATCACTGCACCAATCAGGCGCTCGCCTTTTAAATCGATGCCTTCCCCAAACACTCCGCCCAGCACACAGAGTCCGATACGGGTTTCTGTCGTATCGTCCGTAAATTCTGCCAAAAAGGCCTCCCGCTCCGCTTCCGTCATGCTGGTTCTTTGCCGATGCAGCACAAGTCTCCGTCCCTCGCTTTCTTCTGCCTCCTTGCACCGCACTTCCAGCACCTCCGCCACATCCTGAAGCATGCGGTAGGAAGAAAAGAACACAAGGTAATTCCCCGTTTTTGCTTTGGTAAACGTAAAAATATATTCTGCCGCCTTTTCATACATCCTCTGCCCACGGTTGGCATAGCGAAAATTCACATCACAGCCCACCAAAATCAACCGCTGCTTTTCGGAAAACGGTGACGGCACATAGATGGCATAATCCTCCTCTGTTCCTCCCAGTTCCTCCATATAGTAGCGCACCGGAAGTAATGTTGCCGAAAAAAACACCGCACTTTTCCCTTTCTTCAGCTGCTCCGCCAGCGCTCTTGCCGGCTGCATGCACTGCACCCGCACATAAAAGGAACCGTCCTCGCCATACGCCGCATAATACCGGTAATCCTCGTCGGAAAAATCGTACATTGCAAGGAAATGGCGCATTGCAAGATAGAGCTCCAGTACCGCCTCATGCTCAGCTCCCGGTCGTTTTTCGTCCTTTAAGTATTCCTCACACTCCGTCATACAACGGGTCAAAAAAAGTGCAAGCACGCTGAACTCCCGTTGCTCCGTAAAAGCGTCACATTCTCTTTTTAATCGCAGCAGCTCCTTATTGCAGGCCTCCAGCTGCTTCGTCAGACGCGGTGCCTGCTTTCCCAAAAGCCTTTTTACACTTAAAAACTCCTCTTTCCACAATACTGCACTGTACATCTCTCTTGCCCGTTCCGGCAAATTATGCGCCTCGTCAATCAAAAACACATAAGGATTCTTCTGTTCTCCTGAAAAAAAGCGTTTTAATGCTACATTCGGATCAAACACATAATTATAATCACAAATTACGGCATCTGCCCACAGCGTTAAGTCGAGGCAAAACTCAAACGGGCACACGTTATGCTTTTTTGCATAGCCCTCTATCAGTTCTCTGGTCATGCTTGTTTCATTGCTCAGCATATCAAACAAAGCGTCATTTACTCTGTCAAAATGTCCCTTTGCCCGCGGGCAGGCAAACGGATTGCACTCCGGTTTGTCCAGAATACAAATTTTTTCCTTTGCCGTCACCGTCACCGACTTAAACAAAAGCCCCTGCTCCGACAGAAGGGCAAAGGTCTCCTCTGCCACGGTACGCACAATGGTTTTTGCCGTCAAATAAAACAGCTTGTCAGCGACCCCCTCCCCTACTGCCTTTACTGCCGGGAACACGGTCGAAATTGTTTTTCCAACGCCCGTAGGTGCCATTGCAAACAGCTTTTTCCCTCTTAAAATAGAACGATATACCCCCGCAGCAAATTCCTTCTGTCCCGTTCTGTACTCAAAAGGAAACAAAAGCTTCTTTGCCGAGACATTCCGAAGCTTTTTCCAACGTCGTTCCCATGCCGCCCATTTCGCATATTCCTCCACCAATGCCTGGAACCATGCCGTCAGTTCCTCTGCGGAA
>CAZCON010000284.1:0-605 GCA_964500085.1 uncultured Lachnospiraceae bacterium | reverse complement strand
GCGGAAAGCTCTTCTGTAAATTGCTTTATGCTTTCATTTTCTATGTTGCAGTAGGTAAGCTGTACTCCGAAGCCGGAAGAAGCCTCTCCCGATTCAGACGTTGCCAATTTCCCTTCCTTTGCCCCCAACATGTACGCATAGCACCGTGCCTGTGCCAGATGTACCTGTTCCGCTCTTTCCAGCTGTTTTACATCCCGGTAGGTACACTTAATTTCATCAATCAGGGCACTTCCATCTGCACGCCGCAACACTCCATCAGTTCTTCCCTCAATTACAAGCAGAAAGTGCTCTTCTCCGTCTTCAAGCGGTAATTCCAGCGAGAGCGGAACCTCTGCCGTATAATTACTTCCCATACTTTTTTGAAGCTTTCTGTGCAGTCTGCTGCCCGCCTGCATAGCATCCGCGTCCATTCGTCCGCTGCCTGCCTCCAAATCGCCGGAACGCATAATAAACTCAACCAGCGTCCGCACGGACACCTTCACCCTGTCCGTTGCCGCCGCTGCCGATTTTTCCGTTTCCATAACAATTTCCTTTGTTCCTTTTTGCTTTTCCCCCACGCTGCCGCTCCTTTTGCAGTTTCTCTTTCTTCTGCCGCCATTCTATAT
>CAZCON010000283.1:0-2746 GCA_964500085.1 uncultured Lachnospiraceae bacterium | reverse complement strand
GCTTATCCTCGCCATCCATGCTAAACAAACGAAGCTCTTGCAGCAATACAGCTTCGGCGCAGCTTTCCAACGCCTTTCGCAGCTGCAGATATTGCCCGGCGCTTAACGGACAGCGTGCAGTCAGCACTGCAAAAATCCGTTTCATATTTTTTGCCACACCAATAAATATTATAATTGTCATTCCGATTGACAGCAGGGAATCGAGCACCGGCAAATCATAAAAACACATAACAATTCCCACAAGAAACACTGCTACCCATGTGAGTACATCCTCTAGCATATGGATGCTGATTGTTTTTTCATTAATATTTTTCCCTCTCGCAGTTAAAAGCATGGCCGCTCCGTTCATTAAAATGCCGGCAATTGCAAATAGAAGCATTCCTCCGCCGTCAATCTCCTTCGGACAGAAAAAACGCTGCACAGAGGTTACAATAATAACGACACCGCCCGCCAGCAAAATCAGATTATTTATTAATCCGGCGATGACTGAAAATCTGCGATATCCAAAATGATATTTTTCATTCGGCTTCTTTTTCGAAATCTTCTCCATGCGCCATGCAATCCCCAGTGCCACACAATCGCCAAAATCATGAATCGCATCAGAAAAAATAGTAACGCTTCCGGTCAGTGCGCCTCCCCATACCTCCACAAATGCGAACAGCAGATTTAATAAAAACGCAAGCATAATCCGATTTTCAGATTTTCTTATACCAATACGGCATACTGTCCTGTTTTTCTTCATAAAAAGGGACCGCCCTTAAAACACACCTTTCTACAGTGTATTCAAAAAGACGGTCCCGGTACTTTGTTTCCTGTTTCGAAAACAAACCCTTTCCTTAGTTCGTAAAGAGCTGGGTAAAGTAGTTTACTCCCCTTGCATTCTGCTGATAGCCGACACCCAGCTTTGTAAAGCTTTTACTTAAAATATTGGCACGATGTCCGGCAGAATTCATCCATGCGTTCACAACCTCTTCCGGAGACTTTTGTCCCCATGCAATGTTTTCGCCGGAATAACGGTAAGAAATCCCATGCTCCTTTAATACCGTGGAGAAATTGCTCCCATTCGGACGTGTGTGCGAAAAAGAGGTTTCAATCTCATATGCTCTGGTCTGCGCTGCCCGGCTTAACTCGACAGAATATTCTACCGGCGCAAGTCCTGCTGCAGCTCGGTGCTCATTTACAAGCTCTGTAATCCGCATTCCGTACACATATGCCTGATTCTGTTCCTCCGGACTGACCTCCGGTGTTTCCTCCGGCACCTCCGGCTCAGATGGAAGTTCCATGTCCGGTGTACCCGGCTGTTCCGGCTCATTTCCCTCCGGCACCTCCGGCTGCTCCGGCACCTCCGTCCCCGGTGTATTTCCGCATTCTATCCGGTTCAACAGTTCCTCCAGCCAGTCGCAGTTTACCTTCCAACCCAGTTTGTCCTTCCACTGTTCCACCGTTTCACAATTCAGGTTTATCACATTTACCGGAAGCGACGCTGCCTGTGCCTCCTGTGCACCTCCTGCCACAAACAGGACTGCCGCCGTCACCAAACCTACACTTACCTTTCTCATACGTTACTCCTTTCTTTCCTTCCCTTTTGTTACCTGTTACAGCATTCCCCTTTTGTACGGGACCCCCGTTACACCGTTATCCTAACACAAACAGGCAAAAAGGTACATAGTAGAACAAAGGAAAACGGTACAGAATTTTCCTGTACCGTTTCAAAACGCACCCGGCTTTCAGACTGCCGGCACAACAAACGTCACCGGTAACGCACGGCTCTCACTGTCACCTTTCCCTCTCCACAATCTCTAACAATGCAGTCGGTTTTTCGATGTCCCCAGCTAATCCCATCCTCCGGAATTACCGCAAACCACACGCAACAATGCTTCGCAGCCTTCCTTCACGTCATTATAGGTAGTTTCAAAGCGCCCGGTATACCAAGGATCAGCAATATCCCGTTCTTCCCCTGCAAAGGAAAGCAGCTTAAAAATCTTCCCCGCGGGGTCGCCTCCGCAAATACGGGTCATATTACGAATATTTGCGTCATCCATCCCAATCAGATAATCATACTCTGCGTAATCATTCTTCGTCATCTGTCTCGCACGCTTCTTTGAATAATCAATCCCCAACCGGTCCAAAATCCGTGCCGTGCCATAATGTACCGGATTTCCGATTTCCTCTGTACTAGTGGCTGCAGAAGCCACATATACGTTTTCTGCAAGTCCTGCTTTTTCAAGCATATCCTTAAAAACAAACTCTGCCATAGTGGAACGGCAGATATTGCCGTGGCAGATAAATAATACTTTTGTCATAAATTTCTCCTATCATAAAGTGCCAATAAATGCCGAAAAATGCGAAGATTTATCGACTTTTTCAGGCTTCTGTAATTTATGGGTGTAAACTACACAATCTGCATATCTTGGCAAGATTTAGCATTTTACAGCCGTATGTAGTAGTAAAATCGTAGTAGAAATTGAGTGCAATTACTACTGCGATTTGGGGTGTTCATTTGAACCCCTTTTTTGCCCTAGAGGTGTTCATTTTTGTCTAGGGGGGTGTTCATCATTAAAATGTTACCCATACGGTTGCAATTATATCACAGAAATTGCTTTTTTTCTATCATAAAGGCAGCCGACTGGGATTAGCTAATCGACTGCTTGTGATTCATATGAACAGCGGTTAAACCTGAAATTTTACGCTTTTCTAATTGGATGTCTAATAACTGTTTTCCACTTCTCAGGAACAACTTTTCTTG
>CAZCON010000282.1:0-2749 GCA_964500085.1 uncultured Lachnospiraceae bacterium | reverse complement strand
TTTGTCTTCTGGTTGCCATACTGATTATTCTGGCAATTCTGGTAACGGTGGTTGCACGGGTCCTTCCGGAGCTTGGAAAGACGGTCGTGCTGATTGTCAACGGGGTGCCGGATTATTTAAAAGAGGTACAGAAATGGACCCTGCAGTATGCAAATGAGTATCCGACGATTTACGAGATGATTGCCGGGCTGAACATTGACTGGGAGGAGACAAAGAAAACCATTTTGTCCTTCATCGGCAGTGGAACGCTGGATTTTGTCGGAACTACCTTTATGAGCGTGGTGAATGCGCTGGGTGGAGTGTTTGATTTTGTGATTTCACTGATTTTTGCCATCTATGTGCTGCTCAGTAAGGAAACGCTTTCCAGACAGATTAAAAGGCTGTTGAAAGCGTATCTGCCGCAAAGGATAGAGCAGGGCATTCTGCATGTAGCACAGACGGCACACGGTATCTTTTGTTCCTTTGTGGCAGGACAGTGTATTGAGGCAGTGATTCTTGGCAGTCTTTGTACCATCGGCATGGTGATTTTCCGATTTCCATATGCAGCCATGATTGGCGTACTGGTCGGTGTGACAGCGCTGATTCCTGTGGTCGGTGCTTTTATCGGAGCAGGAGTGGGAGCGTTTCTGATTCTGATGATGGATCCGTTTCAGGCGCTGATGTTTCTTATCTACATTGTGGTGCTGCAGCAGATTGAGGGCAATGTAATTTATCCGAGAGTGGTTGGAACCTCCGTAGGTCTTCCGGCAATGTGGGTATTGGCTGCTGTTACGGTGGGCGGCGGCATTAGCGGAATTGTGGGAATGTTATTTGCGGTGCCGACGGCATCTGTATTATATACCCTGTTGCGGGAGAATATTGCAAAAAGACTAGAAAAGAAGAAACGGGAGAAAGGACATGTCGAAGAATAAGGAAATCATAAAAGAAATTATCAGCTGGGCTGCTGTTTTGGTGACAGCCTTTATCATCGGGCACTGTTTGAACCAGTATGTGCTGCTGAAGGCAGATGTGCCGTCCGGCTCCATGGAAAACACGATTCATAAGGGAGACCGACTGATGGGCTTTCGCCTCGCCTACCTGTTTTCCGAACCGGAGCGGGGAGATATTGTTATGTTTGATTTTCCGGATGATGAAAGCCTTTTGTATGTGAAACGTATCATCGGACTGCCGGGAGAAACGGTCGAAATCAGAGACGGCAGGATTTACATTGACGGAAGTACAACACCGCTGACCGAGGAGTATTTAAAGGAAACGCCGAACGCTGAAAATGGCATTTACGAGGTGCCGGAGGGGCATTATTTTATGCTGGGAGATAACCGGAACAATTCTGCGGATTCCAGAAGATGGACAAATAAGTATGTAGCAAAAGAAAAAATCCGGTGTAAGGTATGGTTCCGTTACAAACCGGATTTTGAATGGATTAAGTAAAAAAGCTTAGTGACGCGGGTGCTTGCTGATAACAGCGTGTGCCTGCGTTATTTCTTTCATAATGGAAGCCTTAAACTGACCGTCAAATTCACATAAACGGGACATCAGCTCTCCCTGTGTGGTGGCTACATATTTCGGCTTCAGACGGTTTAGAGTATAGGAGGCAATGTCAAGGCGGCAACGTTCGCACTTGCAGCCGTCAAGAAAATCCAACATTTCGTCTAATGTCAGAATCACATATTCCTCCATGATATTTCGTAAGATTAACTGCATTTTGCGTGCCTCCGTGTATACTATAGTATAATCGTACCATTTTTTTGGTGAAAAGTAAAGTAAAATGTGTAAAAAAGAAAAAAAATAAAATTTTGTAAAAATTTTTTGAAAAAAAGGCGATTTTGTGGTAAAATAACTATATGATATACGGCAGTATTTTCTATAGGAACAAGGAGGTATGAAAATGAAACAAAAGACGAGAAGATTGAGCATTAATGCTAAGATTCTGATTCCGACCGGTCTCTTAGTGATTGTCGTGTGTATCATCATGGGGGCTTCTGCATATAGGAGCATCAATGATGGAATGGTTTCCGTCGGAGTGGAAGAGGCGGAAATGGCAGGAAAGATTGCAATTCATATTATAGATGGAGATGCAGTGGAAAAGCTGGAGCCGGGCTGTGAGGAAACCGCGAATTATCAGGAGCTGTTGGCTTCCATGAGAAGTGTTCAGGAAGAATATGGGATTTTATATATGTATACGTTGTATACCGATGGAAAAACGATATATTATGGTGTGGATACGGATACCTCGGAGCTTCAGGCGAAGGTTGGAAAGGTTTTTGAAAAATCCTATGATATGCTGAAGGGAACCTTTGCCGGAGAGGATTATACACAGAACTACATTGATTATTCGGAATATGGTGATGTGATTTCCATTTATAAGCCGATAAAAAACAGTGCGGGTGAAATTGTTGGCGTTTTAGGCTGCGATTATGATGCGTCTGCGATTGTTTCAAAATTAAACGCTATGGTAAAGCAGGTTATTTTTATCGCAGTGCTTTGCGTAGTGGTTTCCTGCGCGCTGTTGGGAATTGTGGCGGGAAGAATCAGCAGAAGCCTTAAATTGGTAGACCGAAAGCTTTATGACCTTGTACATAGTGACGGGGATTTGACGAAGAAGCTGGAGATTAAGACCGGAGATGAGCTGGAGCTGATTGCAAATAATGTAAATCAGCTTTTAGAGTATATTCATGCCATTATGAAAAACATTGCGGCAAACTCTGTTCTTCTGAATGAGTCTGCCGGAAAGGTAGTAAACAATCTTACC
>CAZCON010000281.1:0-2761 GCA_964500085.1 uncultured Lachnospiraceae bacterium | reverse complement strand
GGCCGTTTACGGACCCGATCGGTAAAGCACTGATTTCCCGCTCTACGCCGAATTGTGCGAATGTGGAATGGCTGTTTGATCCTGCTGTGCTGGTGGATGATGACGGAAGCGCCTATATTTATTTTGGCGGCGGTGTGCCGGCGGGAAAGGAAGCGGCACCGGGTACGGGGCGTGTGGCAAAGCTTGGTGCAGATATGATCAGCCTTGAGGGAGAACCGGTGGCAATGGAGATACCGTACCTGTTTGAGGATTCCGGTATCAACAAGATAAACGGAACCTATTATTATTCCTATTGCTCCAACTGGCAGGTGACGGCAGAGGCAACCGCAGAGCTTGGCTTTGCCAGTGCACAGATTGTATATATGACCTCTGATAACCCGATGGGACCGTTTACACTCGGTGGTGTGGTGTTGAAGAATCCGGGAAATTATTTTGGATGCTACGGCAATAACCACCACTGTATGTTTGAGTTTAACGGAGAATGGTATATTGCGTACCACACCCAGATTTTAGAGAGTGCGATGGAAATTTCCGGCGGGTACCGCTGTACGCATATTACAAAAATTGATGTAAATGAGGACGGAACGATTGATTTGGTGCAGAAAGCCGACCGTAAATCCTTAGAACAGCAGAAGAACCTTAACCCTTATGAAAAGGTTGAAGCGGAGACTATGGCAACCATGGGAGGATTAAATACGACGCAGGAAGGAACGGAAAGCAAGGAGTGCGGTTCCGGCAACATGGCTCTTTGCAACATTGATTCCGGTGACTGGCTTGCACTTTACGGCGTGGATTTTGGCGAGACCGGTGCGACAAAATTTATGGCAGCGGTGAAGACACCGGTGGGAGGAAACGGTGCACTTCAGATTCGCCTGGATGGTCTGGACGGAGAAATTGTCGGGTATCTTGATGCAGGTGTGGGTGCTGACGGAAGCTATCATGAGATTACGGTAGATTTGTTGAAGCAGGTAACAGGAACGCACGATCTGGTATTTGTATTCTGCGGCGAGGGTTACAATGTGGATTACTGGCAGTTTCAGCAGTAAGTGTTTCTGCATGGTGCGAAAAAAGTGAGGAAGAATGCTTGAAATTCAAGCGGTTGGGTCTTGAACTTCTGCTACGTGATGTGGTACAATGAAAAGCAGTATAAAAATATTAGAACCGAAAACAAAGGAGGAGTTCTATGAAAAAGTTAGTTTCCCGATTCGGTATACTTGCAATCAGTGCAATGTGTTTTGCTGCATGTGCAAAGGGAGAACCGGAAAATACACCGACAGATATACCTGAGCTAACGGTTACGGAAGCACCGGCGACAGCCACGCCGACGCCTACTCCGGCACCGACCCCGACCGAAGTGCCGGCAGTTCCGGAGGGCGCAACCCTGTTAAATACATACGGTGATTTGTTTGGATATGTGGGAACCTGCGCGACCTACCACCAGATTATGGATGCCAAGACAATGGAGCATCTGCTTTCCCAGTATAACAGCATTACACTGGAAAATGAAATGAAGCCGGATGCCATTCTTGGCGGTACGGCAGCTCTGTTTTCAAAGGAGGACGCATTACAACAGGATTATGTGATTCCGGAAAGCTATCAGGATGAGACGGTTCCACGTCTGAACTTTAACTCGGTTGACAATGCGCTGATGCTTTGTGATGTCCGTGGAATTTCCATGCGTGCCCATACGCTTGTATGGCACAGTCAGACTCCGCTCTGGTTCTTTAAGGAAAATTTTGATGCAAAGGCCGACTATGTAAGCCCGGAGGTTATGGACGGGCGTATGGAGTTTTATATCCGTACTGTGATGAGCCATGTATATGATTACGGTCTGGGCTCTCTTGTGTATGCGTGGGACGTCGTAAATGAGTACCTTCATGCGGATGATACGAACTGGAAGGCTGTATACGGAGAACAGGGTGTAAACCCTACCTTCGTAAAGAAGGCATTCGAGATTGCACATGATGTGCTTGTGGAATATGGGCTTGAGGATGAGGTGTCCCTGTTCTACAACGATTTTAACACCTATGACTGTACGACAAATCTTCTGGCGTTGGTAGAGTATATTAATTCCGATGAAAGAGTTTGTGACGGTATCGGTATGCAGTCCCATTTATCAACGGGCGGTCCTACCACGATTAAGTATAAGGCAGCACTGGAGGCGTTTCTGAACGCGGGCTATGAGGTGCAGATTACGGAGTTGGATGTCGGAAACAGCGGAGAAGGCGTACAGGCAATGTACTATTACGAATTGATGCAGTACATTCTCGAACTTAAGAAAAACGGTGCGAACATTACCGGAATTACCCTTTGGGGGCTGTCCGATGCAACCTCGTGGAGAAGAGATGAAAAGCCGCTTTTATTCTCTACACTTGGTGAACCAAAAATCGGATATGAATATGTGTTAAAGGCATATTTTGAGGCGGGTTATACGATGGCGGAATAGCTGTTAACAAAAGTCCCCGGACAAGGCAGGTGCTTTGTCTGGGGGCTTTTTTGCGTATATCCGAGTGGAGGTAAGAAGTTTGGTCAGCGCAGGAATCGTCTTTGTAAAGAAATACATGACAGGGAGAAAATAAAAAAGCACTTTACAAAATCATATGGGTGTGCTAGAATTGGTACGTCAAAAATCAAAAGAGAAGCAGAGTAGGAATTTGCGCGTTAAGTGTCTGTCGGACGGGGAGTTGTCGATGGAACGAAAAGAGAAATCTTGCGGTGCAGATTCCGCATCCCGCTGCTACAAATAGGTTTCCCCTATTGT
>CAZCON010000280.1:0-2762 GCA_964500085.1 uncultured Lachnospiraceae bacterium | reverse complement strand
TCTTACTGCTGCGGTTGACAATATTCTTACTATGGTGCCGAAGGAGCAGGTGATTATGGCGGTGCCGTTTTATACCCGTCTCTGGATGGAAACCGGAGAGAATGAAGGAAGAAAGTTGACCTCGGAAGCACTTGGAATGGCAACGGCAGCGGCAGAGCTGAAGCGAAACGGTGTGACGCCGGAATGGGATGAAACAGCTCGTCAGTATTATGCCGAATATGAGAAGGAAGGCGCAACCTACCGGATTTGGATGGAGGAAGCGGATTCCTTGCGGGAAAAGCTTTTGTATATCAAAAAGGCGGACTTGGCAGGTACTGCTGTCTGGCGTTTGGGCTTTGAAACGCCGGACGTGTGGCCGCTGTTTGACTTTGAGGTTCTGGATTAGCCTTCTTCTGCATATAGTTAGTGTAACGGTAAGCAGATAGGGCATGGTATGGAAAAGAAGCAGACCATTATGGGAAAGAACGTTCTCAAATTTTGGCAGTATCGGCATATCCTGCTGCTCCTGCTGGTTTGCGCTTTTTTTGCGGTGGCAGGAAGCGGTGCAGGAGAACGGTGGGCAGCAGTTTTTTCGGAGGATGCCAAAAAGACTGTGATTGTGCTTGACGCGGGACACGGAGGCGTGGATCCGGGCAAGGTGGGTACAGAGGGGACGTTAGAAAAGGACATCAATCTTGCCGTGGCGGCAGAGCTAAAGACGCTGCTGGAGGACAGCGGCATGACCGTTATAATGACAAGAGAAACAGACGCAGGGCTGTATGCCGCAGACTCGTCTGATAAGAAAAGAGAGGATATGAAAAACCGCGTCAAAGTAATTGCGGAGGCAGAGCCTGCTCTGGCGGTAAGTATTCACCAGAACAGCTTTACGAGTGCAGACTGCAAGGGCGCACAGGTGTTTTATTATAAGAATTCGGAAACGGGACGGGTACTTGCAGAAACACTGCAGGGCTCCTTTCTGGAGGTGTTGTCGGACGGAAATACAAGACAGGCAAAGCCGAACGGAGAGTATTATCTGCTTCGGAAGGCTCCATGCACCATTGTGATTGCGGAATGTGGTTTTTTATCGAATCCGGAGGAGGAGACCCTGCTTACAACGGCAGAGTACCGGAAAAAGGTGGCAGAGGCATTGCACCGGGGGATTTTGCAGTATCTTGAAAAAATGTCAGACGGCGAAAGAAGACAGAAGTGGTAGTACATTGGAAAGACCATGGGAAAGACGTGGCAGTGTACGGACACAAAATGGCGCGAAAGGAAGGTTTGAAAACCGGATGAATACAGAAATTATAAAAATCAATCGGGAACAGTTTACAGAGGAGGAGCTTGCAGACGCAGCTGCCTGCCTGCGCGAGGGAAGGCTGGTAGCATTTCCGACGGAGACCGTGTATGGTCTGGGGGGCAATGCGCTTGACAGGACGGCGGCAGCACGGATTTATGCGGCAAAGGGTCGCCCGTCGGATAACCCTCTGATTGTACATATTGCAGAGGTGGGAGCCCTTTCAGAGCTGGCAAGGGAGGTGCCGGACGCTGCATATCGGCTGGCGGCTGCGTTCTGGCCGGGGCCGCTGACGATGATTTTAAAAAAGAAGAATTGTGTGCCGAAGGAAACCACCGGAGGTCTTGATACGGTGGCGATTCGTATGCCTGCGGATGAAATTGCGAGAACCCTGATTCGGCTGTCGGGGGTATATGTGGCGGCTCCGAGCGCCAATGCGTCGGGCAGACCAAGTACGACAAAGGCAGAGCATGTGCGGGAGGATTTGGATGGAAAGATTGATATGATAGTGGACGGAGGCTCCTCTGCAATCGGGTTGGAGTCTACGATTGTTGATTTAACAGGCGGGGTTCCGCTCATTTTGCGGCCGGGCTATATCAGCGCGGAACAGCTGGCAGAGGTGCTGGGCGAGGTACGGTTTGATGAAGCTGTGTTAAAACGTACCCCGACGGAGCATATTGTGGCAAAGGCGCCGGGGATGAAGTATCGTCATTATGCGCCAAGGGCTCCGCTTTATATTGTGGAGGGAAAGAGTGAGGAGGTGCTCCGCTATATCAATGCAGAGGCGGTAAAAAACGCGGCGGAGGGAAAGCTTACGGGGATTCTGGCAACAGAGGAGACAAAGAAAAGCTATACCGGAGGAATGGTATTTTGCGTTGGCGAAAGGGCAAATGCAGAGACGATTGCCGCAGGGCTTTTTGATACCCTGCGTAGCTTTGATGAAACCGGTGTCAGTGTGATTTATTCGGAGAGCTTTGCGGATAACCCGCTGGGAACGGCGATTATGAATCGTCTGTTAAAGGCGGCGGGATACCATATCATTCATCCGGGAAAGGATGAAGAAAACTAATTTAATTCCAAGGAGGAAAAGACAATGATAGCTTTAGGCTGTGACCAGGGCGGTTATGAACTGATGCAGGAGGTAAAGAAGCACTTAGAGGCAAGAGGTCTGGAATATAAGGACTTTGGTACGTATTCCCCTGCTTCCGTAGATTATCCTGTTTACGGGAAAAAGGTGGCGCATGCCGTGGCGGAGGGCGAGTGTGAAAAGGGCATCTTAATCTGTGGTACCGGCATCGGTATTTCGATTACGGCAAATAAGGTGAAGGGCATCCGCGCGGCGCTCTGCCATGACGTATTCAGCGCAGAAGCAACGCGACTGCACAATGACGCAAATATCCTTGCAATGGGCGGAAGAGTGGTAGGACCGGGACTGGCAATGATGATTGTGGACAAGTTTTTGGATACGCCGTTTTCTGGCGAGGAACGC
>CAZCON010000279.1:0-2767 GCA_964500085.1 uncultured Lachnospiraceae bacterium | reverse complement strand
TTTTTAGAGAGAGAAGCGCAAGAGCAGAAAGAACGGGAGCTGCGGGACTATTTTATCCGACGGGTGCTTTCTGAAATTCCGTATGCCAGACTGACCGGCGCTGTGACAAAACGGCTGGCAAATCATGCGAGCTTTTGCTTTCAGTTCGTGGAGGGAGAAACGGTACTGATTTTGCTGGATACGGATGGAATCTGCGCTTCTTCCGGTTCGGCGTGTACCACGGGGCAGACCACGCCATCCCATGTACTGACGGCAATCGGGTTACCGGAGGAGGTGTCACGCGGGGCGATTCGTTTTACGATGGGGCGCGACACAACGAAGGAGGATATGGATTTTACAGTGAATCGGATGAAGGAAATTATAGAGCGGGTGCGGGCAATGTCTCCGGAGTATGTGAGACTTACCGGACGGGAAGGTAAGGAAACGTACCTTTCGTAACGAGGGTAGTCGGTAAGTAAGAAGACGTCACATTCATAACCGAGGTGGTTTGCAGGTAAGGAAAAAGACTATTTAGAATGGGAGAACAAAGAATTAAGCCAGAGCGCGGGAACAGAAAGAAGAGGAACAGGATGAAGAAGATTGTGGTAGGCTTATCCGGCGGCGTGGATTCTGCCGTGACAGCATATTTATTAAAGGAACAGGGCTATGAGGTAATCGGAGTAACCCTTCGTATGCACGGGAATGCAGAAAAGGAGATTGCGGATGCCGCGGCGGTTGCAGCGCGAATCGGCGTTTCCCATCGTGTTGTGGATTTAAGGGACGCGTTTGAAAAAAAGATTGTCCGGTATTTTGCGGACGCATATTTACAGGGAGAAACGCCGAATCCATGCATGGTGTGTAATCCGCTGATGAAGTGGACGGCTTTACTTATGGTGGCAGAGGAGGAGGGTGCAGAACAGGTGGCGACCGGGCATTATGCAGGCGTGGTGCGCCTCGCAAACGGCAGATATGCGATTCAGTGTGCCAGACACGCGGCAAAGGATCAGGCGTATGTGCTGTATGGTCTGACGCAGGAGCAGCTGTCCCGTACCGTGATGCCGCTTGCTTCCTATGAGAAGGCTACGATTCGGAAGATTGCTGCAGAAATCGGACTTTCGATAGCGGAAAAGGCAGACAGTATGGAAATCTGTTTTTTGCCGGCGGGAGAAGCATATACGGACTATCTTGTACAGAAAAGAGGAATAACGCCTGCTTGCGGCAATTTTGTTGCTGAGGACGGTACGGTGCTTGGAACCCATCAGGGGATTCCTTTTTATACGGTAGGGCAGCGTAAGGGGCTTGGTATCGCGTTTGGAGAGCCCCGCTATGTAAAAGAGCTTCGTCCGGAGACAAACGAGGTGGTGCTGTCCGGAAACGATGCACTTTTTTGCTGCACGATTTATGCAAGAGACTATAAAGGAATGGCAGTGGAGAGGATAGAAGACGGAATGCGTTTTCTTGCAAAAATCCGCTATAGTCATAAGGGCGCCATGTGTACGGCATATGCTGAGAGGGAAACGCTTCGTCTGGTGTTTGATGAGCCGCAGCGGGCGGCAACTCCGGGACAGGCAGTGGTGCTGTATGAGGAAGCACGGAATGTGGAAATGCCGGAAGAAAACAGTCCTTTGCCATCGGCAGACGGACAGGGCACAGAGAAAGCAGCATTGCAGCAGACAGAAGAGACGGCAGCTGTGTTGGTTGTAGCAGGTGGGGCGGTCATTTGCCGGAAAAAATAGGAGGACAGACACATGGAGAACATTAGGAAGCGTGTGACGTTAAGAAACGGTGTAGAAATACCAGGCATTGGTTATGGTACATGGCGGTTGGATGACAAATCCACGGCAGCGGATGTTGTGGCAGAGGCAATCCGGGCAGGGTATCGTCACATTGATACGGCGGCGTACTATGGCAATGAGGCAAGTGTGGCAGCTGGCATTTGCAAATCCGGTGTAAGCAGAAAGGATATTTTTGTGACGAGTAAGGTATGGTATACCCACAGAAGCTATGAAAAGACATGGGAAGCCTTTGAAACGACGATGAAGGAGTTTGGTTTCGAGTATTTGGATTTGTATCTGGTGCATTGGCCGGCAGTGCCGAAAAATTATGACAACTGGAAGAAATTAAATGCCGAAACATGGCGTGCCATGGAGGAGATTTACCGTTCGGGCAGAGTTCGTGCCATCGGCGTTAGCAATTTTTTACCGCATCACCTAGAACCACTGTTGGAAACGGCAAAAATCCTGCCAATGGTAAATCAGATAGAGTTTCGTCCGGGGTATTCCCAGATAGAATGCGCCAGATGGTGTCTTGAACGAGACATTATACCGGAGGCATGGCGGCCGTTAGGCGCAGGTGCCGCCTTAAATGGCGAGGTGATGGCAGAGCTGTCAAAAAAGTATGGCAAGAGCCCTGCACAAATTTGTATCCGCTGGGTAGTGCAGCACGGCTTGATTCCGCTGCCGAAGTCCGCAAATCCGGCGCGGATGCGGGAAAACTTACAAGTGTATGATTTTTCCTTAAGTGAAGAGGACATGGCAAGAATTGACGCGCTGCCAAGAGATGAGGAGAGTGCAATCCCGCCGGATCGTTTGGTGGAAAATTAAAAAGAGGTTGCGTCGTCTGGATTTTTGTGGTGTAATCATCGCTTTCCGCATGGTTACAAGAGGTACGTTTTGTTTCTGTGCGGTTACTGTTTCTAAAAATCATAGAGGTAAATAGATTTGGCTTTAGGTTAAATCGCGTTACGGTTCTTTTTTGTGAAAAGGAGGCTACTCATGAAAAACAATGT
>CAZCON010000278.1:0-2797 GCA_964500085.1 uncultured Lachnospiraceae bacterium | reverse complement strand
TCCTTATCCCTCGTCAGCATTCGAACCGTAAGCTTCGACTTCCGATTAAGAAAGCCGGTTCCCAAAACATATCCGTCAAAATCGTTGACGCGAACCAGTGCGCCATCCTCCACGTTTCCTGTAATCGTATCAATTTCATTGTCATAAATCCAAAGGCTGCCTGTCTTTAAGCTTCTTGCCTCACCCTTTTTCACCGTCACAACGGCTTTCACAGAAAAATCTACGTTATTCATCCTGTGCAGTCTCCTTCTTTCCACCGGAAATAAACACAAACAGTTTGCTGATGACATAGTTCAAAATTGTTACGACCACGGCAAGAATCAGCTTTACCGGCCAAAAGGCAATTTCAAACGTAGTTACAAACAGGAAAATACCAAACCATTCCACAGCAAAGGTAAACAGCCTGCCTGCCACAAATTTACCAAACTTTACTGCCTCCTCTGCCGCCGCATCCTTTTTTTCCAGAAACACCCAGTATTTGTTAATCACATATGCAAATACCACTGCTACCACCCATGCAATTACAGTAACCAGATTTTCATTCCAATGCAAGCAGTCATAACACACGAAAGAAGCCACGAAATTCACCAGCGTCGTCAGCACTCCCGCAATAATGTACGTTATTGTTTCTCTGTTTACAAACAGATTCCAGCATTTTTTAATTAACTCTTTCATGTTCTCTCCAATTTTCCACAAATTTCCCACCTATAATTGCTGTATCAGTATAACACCTATCTGCAAAATAAGCAAGTCTTCAAATTGTCCACCGCAGGGTATCAATTTCCTCATACCTACTCTGCCGAAATAGAAACACACATCTATTTCAGTCCAAAATCGATAGAAATCTTTGATTTACTGACCTTTTTCGATAACAGACACCGCCTCCTCCGGCTCGACTAAACTCTGTCATCGCGCGTTGCGCTCTCCACCCGCTAAGTCTCCCTGTATGGAACTCCGCAATCTACTCTCGCTTTGCTTACGCTCGCGACAGCAGAACTACGCACTCGCAATGGCTCGTCATTGGAAATTCATCGACCGGGCATACTTTTACTACACAATACCCCTTCTCCTGCAGTATCACCAAATCCCGCTGAAGGCTAGTCGGCTTACAGGAAATATATACCAGATGCTCCACACCGTAAGCAATAATCCGCTCCAACGCTTTTGGATGAATACCGTCCCGTGGCGGGTCAAGAATAATCATATCCGGACGTTCTTCTATCGTATCAAGTACCTTTAAAACATCCCCCGCAATAAATTCACAATTCGTAAGACCGTTGGCAGCCGCATTTTCCTTTGCTGCCCCTACCGCTTCTTCCACAATTTCCACACCGATGACCTTTTTGGCAACAGGCGCTACGAGCTGAGCAATCGTTCCGGTGCCGCTATATAAATCAAATACCAGCTTTCCATCCACCTCTCCGATAAATTCACGGGCGGTACTATAGAGCACCTCTGCCCCCAGCGAATTTGTCTGAAAGAAGGAAAACGGAGTAATCCGGAACTTAAGCCCCAAAAGCTCCTCATAAAAATAATCTTTGCCGTATAGAACCGTTGTCCTCTCACTAATTACTATATCCGCAGGGCTGTTATTTCTGCTGTGCAGAATACCGACAAGTGTCCCTGTAAGCGGCAGTGCTAAAAGCCGCTCGCAAAGCTTTTTCAAAAAGGCTCCTTCATCAAACCGGACTGTCTTCCCTGTTTTCTTCGGCATTTCTACGGTCCCCACCGCTCCTGCATTTTCTACGTCTTCCACAGCTTCTGCTTCAACATTCCTGCTATAAGCTTCTGTATCCGAGCTTGTCACAAGGTTTACCAATATCTCCCCGGTTTTCTGCGCGCGGCGAATTACCAGATGTCTGAAGTAACCCTTATGCGTGATTTTATGAAAATGAGCAAGTCCCGTTTCCTTTGCCAGTGCCAATACCTCCCGTAAAATCAGATTATAATCCTCATGAACAATCCGACAGGCATCCGTTGTCAAAATATCATAAAAGCTTCCCCTTTTATGAAGTCCCAGCGCCAAAGGTCCATCCTTATACTCATTACCAAAGGAAAACTCCATCTTATTCCGATAGTACATCGGCTGCGGACTTCTGCGAATCGGCATAAACTCATAGGGCTTTATAATTACCGCATCCATAAGTCTGCGAATCTGCTCTTCTTTTAAGGCAAGCTGCGCTTCATATGGAAGGCTCTGATAAGCACATCCCCCGCAGCTTCCAAACAAATCACACGGTGCCTTTCGCTCCTGTGGGGCCGGAATAATTACTTCCAGCAAACGTCCTTCTGCTTTTTTACTGCTTCGATAAAGCTTTGTGGCACGAAACTTGATTTTCTGTCCTTCCAGCACCCCTTTTACCGTCACACGGATTTCCGCATCTACAGCAGTTTCCTCGCTCTCCGGAAGTACCCGTACCAAGCCCTTGTTTGGGAAATCCACACGTTCTACAATACCAATATAATCCATACCCTTTTTCATTCTGTTACCTCATCTAAAATAGTTTCATTCTTCAATAAAACCATTTTGCCATACTTAAGGAAAACAGTCAAGTTTGTAACTTATTTTCGCGCCTTCTGAGCCTTCTTCTGTATTTCTCTATTATTTTCGGGTAAAATTTATAGAGAAAAAGCACCGGATATGATAAAATAACACTATCGGCAGTTTTCTTTTATTTGCCCGGTTTATAAACATGACACATTGTTTTAAGAAAGGATTCCCCATGAAAATTACAGACAAAATTCTCTATGTTGGCGTAAACGACCACAATATTGACCTGTTTGAAGGACAGTACCG
>CAZCON010000277.1:0-2800 GCA_964500085.1 uncultured Lachnospiraceae bacterium | reverse complement strand
TTTTGTAGATTTGATAATAGGTTCCTCCTTTGCAAACATAGGTTGATTTTAGTGGTAAGTTTTTGGATGCCCGTTTCAAAGGCAGTCGAACACAGGCGGCAGGCCGCCCTGCGATTGGTTGTTGTGCTACAATAAATTTGTTCCAGGGAATATACGGCGGATTTTGCCGAAGACCAGAGTAAAAATGTCCTGACTGTACGCATATGAGAACGGAGTGATTTTGCCTGCAAAATCAACGGATTCCAAAAGCGTGCGGTGTTGCGGGAATTGCAAGGCAACAAAGCAATTTGTGTATCAGTCAGGAGAAAATACTTTTGCTCCTGACGTATGGATTCAGTATAACACATGAGGAAGGAAAAGACTATCTCGGAATCGTTTCCAAAAAGCAAGAGGGATTTTAGTGGACTTTGCACAAAGAAAAGATTCCAAAAAGCAGATGGTTTTTAGTGGACTTTGTACAAGGAAAATAAAAAGGGAAAAAGAAAATCAAACTGAGGAGACGGAGAGGAACGAAACCGTTATTTGACGGGAGGAGGCGGAAATACCGCCTCCTGACCGAGGAACGAGGCAAGGAAACAAAAAAGAGGCTTATGTTATCATTTACTCAAATTTTTTTAGAAGCTGTTGTTTCAGCATTCCAAAGGGGGCAGGACCAGTCTCTAGCAGAAAGGAATGAAATGGAAGAAGTGATGTGTCATCTCCCTTTAAGGAGCAGTAAAGTTCCCGTAAATCATAAAATTCCAGATAGCCTACGGCGTAGGGAAGATAGACGGCAGGCTCTGCCAGCTGTGCATAATAAACCTCTCTGGCGTTTTCCTCGGAAAAACCGTATTCCTGTAGAAATGCAACAATTTTATCCCTGTCATCTCCATGGTAATGAATACGTATGTCAGACAGACTGTAAAGGCAGAGACCGGCAATTTGCTCAGCAATTAAAAACTCCTGTAATTCCTTGGAGCAGTCGGCATAGCGATAGGCAAAGCATTCTGCATAGGTAGCCCAGCCCTCATCATAGCCCGTAAAATTGAGAAGCATACGAAGCGGATGTGGAGAGGTGGCTGCGAAATAGGTGTTCTGGTAAAGATGTCCCGGATAGCCTTCATGGGCAAGTGTAGAGAACATGCTATCCAAGGAACATTTGGCACGGTTGATATAGATGACATTTTCGGTGTAGCCGTCAAGCGGCGGTACAAGATACAGAGCCGGGCTGATAAAGTCTTCCAGAGAAGGATGAACAGTCAGCACACGACAGGAGACCTCTGCGGGCGTAGGAAAATCGGAAAGCAAATGCTGTTGTAGGTCGTCAAGAAGTGTTTCTGAGAGAGAAAGCACTTCTTTTTTGGGACGTAAACCATCCTCAAGATATACTTCAAGTTCTTTGGAAAAGCTTTCCGACTGATACAGGATAGCCATTTTCAGCATATTATCATGTAGAGTCTCCTTTAGCCAAAGCTCCAGTTCGTCCAGATTTTTGTCTGTACCTGTAGTACTGTGTACCAGATAGTCATAGTAAGCAATACCATTCGGATAGGCGGCAAGTCCTCTGGTGGGTATTGTTTCGTCGCAAAGTGCTTCGAGAGTTTCAATTAGCAGCTCATAGGCCGGGATAACCTTAGTAAATACAAGGTTCTGATTTCGCATGGAAAGTGTGGCAAGCTCTTTGGTACTCAGATCAGAAATTGCAGTAAGGCGATCGGAAAATCCTGCAATAAGAAAGTTGTCTCCGGGATTTTCAATAAACGCCTTGCATTGTAGGATAATACGGGAAAGCACTTCAGAGCAGGCTTGGGTGCCGGCAGCAGAGCGTTCTTTTTCAAAGCTGCAGATGCTTTTGAAGTAGTTTGGTAAATCCTCAAGAAGCAAAAAATATTCTTCAATGTCAGAGCGTGAGGAAAAACGGTATTCTGCAAGCAGTACCGGAAGCTGGGTTTGAAGTCCCGTAGAAGGTCCGAGCGGCGAATCATAAAGCTCACATCCTTCCGGGAAAATAGAATATTCCAAGGCATACTGAAACAAATCATATAAAAACTGCTCGGACTCATGTAAGGTATCTCTGGAAAAAGTGTGCAGGACTTCGAGCTTTTTTCGTGCAGAAGCAGCAGCGGCTTGAAGCTGTTCTACGGAAACGGTGCCTAGTGTGACGGTTGGGCGGGTGATACCGAGTGCTTCCGGATTTCGGACGGTGTAATGTAGGGAAAGGCTGTCAGAGGTGGAATATTCACGAAAGGCTTCATCCAAAAATGCAGTAAAGCTGGTAGTGGGAATGGTATCGGAGGCAGCCGGGGAGGGTGTGCCAGAAGGAGATGAAATCCGGTGCTTTGGAAAAGCCTCCCGTGCACATCCGCCGAGCAACAAAAGCGAGACAGTGATACCGATTAAGCCGATTTTTGTAATGGAGGAATATTGCAGCCGGGGAGGGCAGAAATTATGAAACCGCTTTGAGGTTTTATGAAAAAGAATGTTCATGAGAGCTTCCTTGTAAGAAATTCTTTACTATTCTATTCGGGCAGACGGAAGAGAATGTATAAAGATTTCTACGAAAAATGCCGAAATAATAAACAGACAAGTAAGTAGAATACGGAGGAGGCGTTGGCATGAACGGAATCCATACTTTATACAAGGAAGGTGCTCCGGACAAAGCGAAGGAACTACAACGCTCCGCCACAGCCGCAGGTAAGGATGCGGCGTTTGCAACACAAATCGCCAGGGAAGGCGGTAAGACCGATATTACGGTAAGTGTGTCAGAAGGAGCTGTCGGCAATGTGGAGGAGGAAATTTGCTACGGCGATGTAAGTAAAAA
>CAZCON010000276.1:0-2805 GCA_964500085.1 uncultured Lachnospiraceae bacterium | reverse complement strand
GGTATTTGAGTATGCACAGCTAAAGGGCACGTTAGATGGCATGGATACTACCGTGATTACGGAGCTTGCCGAGTATTATAAAAAGGAAATCGGCTATAAGATTCCGCACAGAACGCCGTTTGTCGGAAAGAATTTTAATGTGACCCGCGCGGGGATTCATGCGGACGGCTTATTGAAAAACGAAGAAATTTACAATATTTTTGACACGGAAAAGTTTTTAAACCGACCGGTACTGGTTTCCGTGTCCAATACCTCCGGACTTGCGGGAATTGCACACTGGATGAACTCTTTTTATCATTTAAAGGGGGACGCGGCGTTAGACAAGTCCAATCCTTTGGTGCATAAGCTGAAGGAGCTGGTAGATAAGGAATATGAGGACGGACGAATTACGGTAATGACCGATGCAGAGCTTGTGGAGCTGATTAACAAACACAAGGCAGAGTTCGGCGTGGAGCTTCCGGAGGTTACCGTAGAGGCATAAAAAGTGATGAGTATTGATTAAAGGAGGATTTTATCATGCAGGCAAACATTGAGGCAGCAAAGGAAGCGTTTGGAAAGCTTCTCACAGAGCAGTTGGCAAGAGTTGAGGAAATGAAGAATCAGGGAGATTTTGTGGATTACAAGTCTCTTGACCAGATTACGATTGGTGTGTGCGGCGGTGACGGTATCGGCCCGGCAATCACCGGTCAGGCACAGAGAATCATGGAGTATCTGTTAAAGGATGAAATCGCGTCCGGCAAGGTACTCATTAAGAATATCGAGGGGCTTACCATTGAGCGCCGTGTGGCAGAAAACGCTGCAATTCCGGCAGACGTTCTGGCAGAGTTAAAGACCTGTGATGTTATTTTGAAGGGACCGACCACCACGCCGCAGAAGGGGGATCCGTGGCCGAATGTTGAGAGCGCAAACGTAGCAATGCGTAAGGCACTTGATTTGTTTGCAAACGTAAGACCTGTGCGTATTCCGGAGCAGGGCATTGACTGGACGTTTTATCGTGAAAATACGGAGGGCGCATACGCAGTCGGCAGCAAGGGCGTTCATGTAACCGAGGACCTTGGCGTAGACTTTACCGTAGTAACCTCGCAGGGTTGTGAGAGAATTATCCGTGCTGCGTTCGAGTTCGCAAAGGCAAACGGAAAGACCAGAGTCAGTGCTGTTACGAAGGCAAATATTATTAAGACCACCGACGGTAAGTTCTTAGAGGCATTCCGTGAAATTGCCAAGGAGTATCCGGGCATTACCGCAGACGAGTGGTACATTGACATCATGACCGCAAAGCTGGTGGATGAGAAGAGAAGAAGAGATTTCCAGGTGGTGGTACTTCCGAACCTGTACGGCGACATCATCACCGACGAGGCTGCCGAGTTCCAGGGCGGCGTAGGTACCGCAGGCAGTGCAAATATCGGTAAGAAGTATGCGATGTTTGAGGCGATTCATGGTTCTGCACCGCGTATGGTAAAGGAAGGCAGAGATATCTATGCCGACCCGTGCAGTGTGATTCGCGCAGCTGCAATGCTGCTTGCTCATATCGGCTTTAACGATAAGGCAGATAAGCTGTATGCGGCGCTCGATATCTGTACCATTACAGAGAAGAAGCTTGTAATGACCGGACGCGACACCGGAGCTACCGGCGCACAGTTTGCAGATTATATTATGGAAACCATTGAAAAGATGGAATAGAAGAGGAGGCCGCCATGAGCGATGCCAAGCTGCAAAACGACAAGGATGATAAATATTCCCTGCGCGGGCGTGTATTCAATCACATCCGCGAGGGTATTTTGTCGGGCAGATATGAGGAAAACGAAGAGTTAAAGGAAAATACCATTGGCGCAGAGCTGGGGGTCAGCCGTACTCCGGTAAGAGAAGCACTGCGTCAGCTGGAGCTGGAGGGTCTGGTAAACATTATTCCAAATAAGGGAGCTTATGTGACCGGCATTTCCGAAAAGGATATCCATGACATTTATACGATTCGCTCCTATCTGGAAGGATTGTGTGCCCGTTGGGCGTGCGAGCATGTGACAGAGGAACAGTTGGACGCAATCGAAGAGGTGATTTATCTTTCTGAGTTTCACACCGAGAAGGGTCACTTTGAGCAGGTGGTGGAGCTTGACAGTAAGTTTCATAAGCTGGTTTATGGCGCCTGCGGCAGTAAGATTCTGGAGCATGAGCTTTCCGTGTTCCACCATTATGTAGAGCGCGTCAGAAAGATTACGCTTTCCATGGAGGAGCGTGCAAAGCGTTCCACGGCAGAGCATACGGCTATTTTGAATGCCATTCGTGCCAGAGACAAGGATTTGGCAGAGCATCTGGCACATGAACACATTATTTGTACCATTGAGAATATTGAAAAGCTGGGTTTATAAAGGAAAAAGGGCAGCCATGAGGTTTGTGGCTGCCCTTTTTTCAGACTACGAAGAAAATTTGTAACTTTTCTTTGAACCCCATTGACGAGTCAATGTAGGTGTACTATAATATAGTCAACCTATATTGACTACTTTTGGAGGCATCTGAGGATGGATACGTTTTTTCACGCAAATGCAGTACTCTCTATATTTGCAAAAAACTACATGGAATTAAAAAAAGGCTTGCCAATCCGACCAAGTGAGATGGGCGTACTCAACATCATCACCGAAACGGAGGGACAATACACACCTGTGAAGCTTGCCGAATTGCTCGGCGTTTCAAAACAGATGATTACGGCACACATTACTTCCTTGAAAAGTAAGGGCTATATAACCCAAGAACCTTGTTCGCAGGATAAGCGTGCCTATTACATTCTTCCTACCGATAAGGGATTGGAGCTGG
>CAZCON010000275.1:0-2816 GCA_964500085.1 uncultured Lachnospiraceae bacterium | reverse complement strand
ATCTTTCCTCTGTTTGGGAATAACAAAAAAAGTATAGCGGTCATATATTTTATGATATACCTTCCGGATTCTTTTGCAAACATCATTTTACATATTGCCGTCTGGAATTACATAATTCTGTAATAAACAGCTGATCCAGCTCCGACAGCCGGTAATCCTTCCGATAAATTAAGACATCCTTGTAGACTTTTCGATTTTCCTTACACTGTCTCTGCACTAGTCCGTACCGTTCAAGTAATGGAGCCGGCACCGGTGATACCCACATAAAGGTCTCCGGGTTCTGGGAAAGCAATTCGAACTGACTTGCCCGCTCAAATACAAAAATCCGGCGGTTGATATGCTCCGGCAGCTCCTCCTTTTTTACCTCTGCCAATGCCAATGACGGTACATACGGGTCCGCATGGGCAATTTCGATATAGTCCCTTAAATCCGAATAACCAATCTCCTCCAGCACACTTAACGGACTTTCCCTTTTCATAAGCAACGCATAATGAAACGCGGTGATAATCTCATATTCGATTCCCTTTTCCTCAAATACCTCTTTAAAATACCGGTCATAATTTTCCGCATAACGGATAATACCGAGACGATAATCAGAATGTAAAATATAGTCAATGGCACGCTTCGAATTTGTTTCTTTATAAAACAGTTCTGCCGGAGCCTCGCCAATCTTCTTGGAAAACTGTGCAAATGCGTCCGCAACATAGCTTGCACGCGGAACGCAAATCGAAAACTGCCGTTTTGACGGACAGCCCTTCTTATACATCGTTTCCACCTCATCTATCTGTGCCAGAATCTTCTTGGCATACCCGATAAAGCGTTCTCCCTCTGCCGTCAGCCCCATTCCCTTTGCAGAGCGGTCAAATATCACAATCCCTAAATCTGCCTCCAGCTCCTTGATGGAGCGGCTTAAATTCGGCTGTGCAATCAAAAGCGTTTCCGACGCTTTGTTAATCGAACCCGCATCTGCCACCTCAACTGCATACTTCATATGGAGTATATTCATCGTCATCACCTTCCCCAGATTGCTCGTTTTGCCTTCCTCTTCTGCGTCCGGCACATGCACATTATACCAGATAATAAGGAGACCGTCAAATATTGCCTTTTGCCCGATTTGTGTCTTTTTAAGGCAAACGTCCCACCATTTGGGGCGACTGTTTGACCGAAAGCTTCCTCTTATACAGCCGCCCAAAGCAACTGCTCTTATCTTCATTCGTCTGGCGGACACACTGATTTTTTAAAAAAATCGCATTTTTCTCTTGCTTTTTGAAAGTATGTGTGATAGCATCTTCTCATAGGTGATATAGTTTTGAAAACTACATGAAATATTTTTTAAAATCACAGTATATCATAATGAATGATTTTTATGATTTCGTACACAATAAGAAACAACACTAGTAAAGAAAGGAAGGATTTTTATGGAGCTTACAACAACCAAGGAACTCACACTACAACAGCCGATTGCATTTACTGGACGAAAATTCGTACCGCGTCAGCCGGGCAGTGCCTACACCCATCTTGCAGGAGTCGTTTTTGCCGTTGCCGGCGCAGTCCCGTTACTGGTAAGAGCCTGTGCCACCTCATGGCTTTCTTTATTCTCCTGTACTGCGTTTATCCTCGGTATGTTTTTACTTTACAGTGCAAGCACGCTGTATCACACCTTTGGAAGAACAGCGCGCAGCTACCTTTACCTGAAAAAAGTGGATCATTTGATGATTTATGTTTTAATTGCAGGAACCTATACACCGGTCTGCCTGCTTGCACTAAAAGGAACTACGGGGCTTTTCCTGTTTGCACTGGTCTGGGGAATCGCCTTTATCGGAATTTTCCAGTGTCTCTTCTTTATCCATTGCCCGAAGTGGGTATCCGCAGTCATTTACATCGCCATGGGCTGGTGCTGTCTGCTTGCCTTTCCGCAGCTTTTGGCAAATGTTTCGCCAATGGCGTTTGCACTGCTTCTTGGCGGCGGCGTTTTCTATACCATCGGCGGAGTAATTTATGCACTAAAGCTTCCGATTTTTGATTCAAAGCATCCAGACTTTGGTCTGCATGAAATATTTCACTGCTTCTGTCTGGCAGGAAGCCTGTGCCACTATTTCCTCGTATACTGCCATCTGGCATAGAGCTGTAACAAAGCAGCCACACACTGCCCTTTCGGCAGCGTGTGGCTGCTTCTATCCAATAAGAACCCATTCCGGGCAAATGCCGGTTTTCTGCCTTGTGAACCATACGCAGTAAGAAAATGCAGCAAATCCAACCGTTTTCAGACAGTTTTTGCTTCCTTGGCTGATGCTACATAGAAAGTGCTTTACCCGAACAGCTCCGTAGACAAATAGCGGTCTCCGCTGTCCGGAAGCACCACAACCATGGTTTTCCCTGCAAACTCTGGACGTTTCCCAAGCGTCACCGCCGCTGCCAGCGCCGCGCCAGAGGAAATCCCCACAAGTAAGCCTTCCGTCCGTATCATAGACTTTGCGAACGCAAACGCGTCCTCATCCGACACCGCAAGCACCTCGTTATAGCCCTCGGTATCCAATACCTTCGGAATAAAATTCGCACCGATGCCCTGTATTTTATGCGTACCTGCTCTGCCCTCGGACAAAAGTGGCGAAGCAAGCGGCTCTACCGCTACCACATACAGTTCCGGAAGGTTTTCCTTTAAAAAGCGTGCCGTTCCGGTCAACGTTCCACCGGTTCCCGCCGTTGCCACATAAACATCTACGTTTCCCGCCGTATCCTTCAAAATTTCCGGTCCCGTTGTCTTATAATGCGCCGCAGGATTTGCCGGATTTTCAAACTGTCCCGCAAGATAGCTT
>CAZCON010000274.1:0-2826 GCA_964500085.1 uncultured Lachnospiraceae bacterium | reverse complement strand
GTTCGTTTTCGTCTGATATTGACAATTTTTCTCTGCTTACGTATAATATTTTTGTGAGTATTTCACATTTTTTACATTTTCACAAAAGAAAGGGGACTCTTTCATGAAGAAAAAAGTTACATCCGTGATTGCCCTGCTGGTAGCTGTTGCTGCCATTCTTACCGCAATCATCGTCACTGCCACCGGAACCAAAACCGTTGCCACCTTCTGGGCGCTGGTTCCTCCTATTATTGCCATCGGTCTGGCGCTCATTACTAAGGAAGTATATTCGTCGTTATTTATCGGTATTGTCGTCGGCGGTATTCTGGCCTGTAACGGTTCTGCCACCACTGCCGTTGATCATGTCGTCAGCGATGGTTTAATTGCCGCCATTTCCGGCACTGCAGGAATTTTCCTGTTCCTTGTCATTTTAGGCATCATCGTTGCGCTAATCAACAAGGCAGGCGGAAGTGCAGCCTTTGGTCGTTGGGCAAAGGCCCATATCAAAACCCGTGTTGGGGCACAGCTTGCCACCTTTGCACTGGGCGTTTTTATCTTTATTGACGACTATTTCAACTGTCTGACCGTAGGCTCTGTCATGCTTCCGGTTACTGACAGCCATAAAATTTCCCGTGCAAAGCTCAGCTATCTGATTGATGCGACTGCTGCTCCGGTTTGTATGATTGCACCTATCAGCTCCTGGGCTGCCGCCGTTGCAAAATATACGGAGGGCACCGGCATGGACGGAATTGAATTATTCATAAAGGCAATTCCATTTAATTTCTATTCACTCTTAACCTTTGCATTCATTATTACTCTTGCACTGACAAAACAAGAATTCGGTCCAATGGCAAAGCACGAGCGGAATGCCATCGAAAAAGGAGACCTGTTTTCCACAGACGAGCGTGTAGACGGAATGGATATCTCCTCCAATCCAAAGGGACGTGTTCCGGATTTACTTCTACCGATTCTTATCTTAATTGCCATCTCCGTTTACGCATTAATCTATAATGGTGGCTTTTTTGGCGAGGATCCAGCCTATGCCGGTAAGTTCATGGAAGCTTTCTCTAACACCGATGCCACTGTCGGACTTCCGTGGGGTGCCATTCTTGCACTGATTCTCATTATTATATACTTAATCTGCCGGAAGCTGATTACCTTTAAGGAAACTATGGAATGTGTGCCGCAGGGCTTTATTGCCATGGTACCGGCCATTACCATTCTTACCTTTGCAACCTCCCTAAAGAACATTTCCAACGATTTGCTGGGTTCAGCGACCTATGTAAAGGATTTAATGACAAACGCCGCTCCCGGACTGGAACGCTTCCTGCCTGCTGTTATCTTTCTTGTAGCCTGTATGCTGGCCTTTGCTACCGGTACCTCTTGGGGCACCTTCGGTATCCTGATTCCAATCGTCTGCAATATGTTTGACCCGTCAGACCCGATTTTCTACATCGGTATGTCTGCCTGTCTTGCCGGCGCGGTATGTGGTGACCACTGCTCCCCAATCAGCGATACTACCATTATGTCCTCTGCCGGCGCACGCTGTGTCCACGTCAACCACGTTTCCACACAGCTACCATATGCCATTACCGTTGCCGCCATCAGCTTTGTCTGCTTCATTGTGGCAGGCTTTGTCCAGAATGCCGTCATTTGTCTCATTCTCGGCATCATACTGATTTTGGCTTTCTTCGGCGCAGTAAAGCTCCTGTCCGGCTCTAAGCGCAACGCATCACATACTAACTGATTTCTGAACTGCGAAAAGAACTGTTGTCTGCTGACACCCTTCATGCTTTCCGTGTCCTTACAGCAGTTCTTTTTTGCAGTTTTCTATTTCTCCATTCACATTTGCCTAAAAATATGGTAAACTAAACTAAATCAAAAAAATGAAAGAAGGCTTTATCATGCATACATTCCAACCATATCCAGACAATCTGCTAGAGCTTAACCCTTTTACCAAAATCGGTAAGGACTGGATGCTAATCACTGCAGGCAACAAAGAAAAGGCAAATACCATGACTGCCTCCTGGGGCGGTCTTGGTGTCCTGTGGGGTAAAAATGTTGCATACGTTTTTGTCCGTGACAGCCGTTACACAAAAGAATTTATTGACGCGAACGATACCTTCTCCCTTACCTTCTTCGAAGGGCAGCACGGAGCCTTAAAATACCTTGGCACCGTATCCGGCAGGGATGAGGACAAAATTGCAGGTGCACGTTTTCACACAAACTATAACGGCAATACCCCGTTTATTGACGAAGGGAACCTGGTATTTATCTGCAAAAAGCTCTCCGCCACTCGGATGAGTGCAGATCAGTTCATTGACGCAAATATTGCATCCACCTTCTATAAGGATAACGATATGCATACCATGTATGTCGGCGAAATTACGCAAATACTCGCAAGATAAGCAACACAAAGGACCAGCAGGCTACCCCTATTGCAGTAGTAGTGCTGGTCCTTTTTTATTTTTACATATAACGCGTCAGCCTGTAATCTTTTCTTTTCCGCCCATATATGGCTGCAATACCTTCGGAATGTTGATACTGCCATCCGCATTTAAGTTGTTCTCCAAAAATGCGATAAGCATACGTGGCGGAGCAACTACCGTATTATTTAAGGTATGGGCAAAATACTTCCCATCTGCACCATTGACGCGAATCTTTAAGCGGCGTGCCTGTGCATCTCCAAGATTCGAGCAGCTGCCTACCTCAAAATACTTTTTCTGGCGTGGCGACCATGCCTCTACATCCACTGACTTCACCTTAAGGTCTGCCAAATCACCCGAACAGCACTCTAAGGTTCTTACCGGAATATCCATAGAACGGAACAAATCTACGGTATTCTGC
>CAZCON010000273.1:0-2828 GCA_964500085.1 uncultured Lachnospiraceae bacterium | reverse complement strand
ACGGTGAGTAATGCAGAGCTTTCTGTGGAGGAATTTTCCCATGTTCGTCTGTTTCCGGAGGATTGTGAGACATATGAATTTCTGAATGCCACGGATGGTCTGATTACGGATTATTCCAGCGTATTCTTTGACTATGCGGTATCAAAACGGAAGATTATTCTCTTTACCTATGATGAAGAGGAGTATGAGGAGGCCAGAGGCTTTTATATTCCGCTTTCGGAGCTCCCGTTTCCACAGGCAAAGACTTCAGAAGAGCTGTTACACTACATGAAGCTGGAAAAGGCGTATGATGATACGGAATTTCTTGCAACCTATTGCGCCTATGAACGGCCGGATGTGTCGACGGCTATTTGCAGAAGGCTTTTGTTTGGCAGCGAGGAGGGGATTATAGCCCGCCCGATTCCGGATAACGGAAAGAAAAATGTGGTAGTTTTTGGCGGAGCGTTATATGAAAACGGAATTACGGCATCCCTGTTTAATCTGCTGGCACAGATTGATAAGCGTAAATATAATTATACGTTACTTTACAAAATGGAGGATATGCGGAAGCATCCGAAGCAGCTGGAACGAATTCCGGAGGAGGTGCATACGCTGGGCTTTTCTAACGGAATCAGCATTGGCATTCTGGATTCCGTACTGTATAAAATCTGGACAAAAAAGGGCGTAATACCATACCGCATCATGGAACCGATTCTGGATAAGATGGCAAAGCGGGATTCTGACCGCATTTTTACCGGCTGCAGGATAGATAAGCTGATTCATTTTAGCGGCTATTCTAATGATTTGACGACAATTTTCCGAGGACTTTCCTGCAATAAAACTATCTACGCCCACAGTGATATGGAGCGGGAGGTAAATGAACGGAGACTGGTCTGCAGTGAGATACTGACCAGGGCATATCAGGAGTATGACAGTGTGGCCGTGGTGACGGAGGGAATCAAATACATTGCGGAACGCATGGCAGAGCGGTTGCCGTATCGTGGGGGAAAGCGGGCGCATGTCATGGTGGCGAGAAATGTGATTGATTATGAGCGTGTGCGGCAGCTTTCGGAACAGGAACTTGTGCTGGATCCGACCACTCAGATTAACATCTCTTTTGAACGGCTACAGGAGATTCTGGCGGGGGACGCCGTTAAGTTTATCAATGTAGGCCGCTTTTCACCGGAAAAGGGTCACGCAAGACTGTTGGAGGCATTTGACAGGCTTCACAGGGAGCAGCCGGATACGTACCTGATTATTGTCGGGGGGCGGGGAACATTGTATGAGGAAACGCTGCGAAGGGCACAGGAGCTTGACAGCTATGACCATATCGTGATTATTCTGTATATGTCTAATCCGTATGCGCTTCTGAAGAAGTGCGACTATTTTGTGTTTTCTTCCTTCTATGAGGGCTTTGGTCTGGTACTGGCAGAGGCGGACATTGTCGGGGTACGGTGTATTTCTACGGATATTGACGGTTCCCGGCTGTTTATGCAGAAATATGGAGGGACACTGGTAGAGGACAGTACGCAGGGGATTTACGACGGAATGAGGCTGTGTCTGGAAGGAAAGGTTACGGATACGCTTTCCGTGAATTATGCAGAATATAACAAGGAAGCAGTGGCAGAGTTTGAGAGTATTGTCGCCATGGAATAGGAGGATATGATGAAAAAGGTAATTACTTACGGAACCTATGACCTGCTGCATGTAGGGCATATCAATTTACTGCGCCGTGCAAGAGAGCTCGGTGACTATTTGATTGTGGTGCTTTCTACCGATGAGTTTAATGCTATAAAGCATAAGACGGCATATCACCCGTATGAGGCAAGAAAGACAATTCTGGAGGCAATCCGTTATGTGGATGAGGTGATTCCGGAGTATAACTGGGAACAGAAAATTAAGGATGTGGTAGACAATCAGGTGGATGTGTTTGTTATGGGAGATGACTGGAAAGGGCAGTTTGATTTTCTGAAGGAGTATTGCGAGGTCGTGTATTTGCCGAGGACAGAGGGGATTTCCACCACGAAGATCAAGAGCGACCTGAATGCGGGGAAATAGGCAGTGTGCAAAATTATTTAAAAAACAGGTTAAGATTTCTGCCTGCCCTGTCGATATAGTTCACAGAAGCAATAAATTTTACACGGAACAGGTGGTGGTTACTATGCGTATTGATGCAGTGAACAGGGTAAGCCAGTTATATCAGGCAAACAGCACAAAGAAGGTTGCAAAACAGACGAAGACCGAAAAGTATGACAGCGTGCAGATTTCCCAGATAGGCATGGATTATCAGGTGGCAAAGGCTGCGGTGGCAGCTGCTCCGGATGTAAGAATCGACTTGGTAAATGACATTAAGACCAGAATGCAGAATGGTACTTATGATGTTTCCATGGAGATGCTTGCAGACAAATTGATGGCAGACAGTATCTGAGAGAGTGAGGGATATCTTTGGCAAGCCTGATGGAAGAATTGATTTCGACGCTTTCGCAGGAGAAGGATTTATACCTTGCTCTCCTGCCGATTGCCGAGGAAAAGACAAAAGCAATTGTCGCAAATGATTTAGAAGCCCTGCAAAGGATTACCGATAAGGAGCAGGAAGCGGTGGATCGTGTGAGCGCTCTGGAGCGTAAGCGCGGCGAGGTAATCAAAAACATGGGCATTGTTCTGGGGAGAAATCCAAATGAGCTTACACTGGAAGAATTGATTAAGGTTGCGGAAAAGCAGCCGAAGGAGCGGGAAGTGCTTGCCGAGCTGAAGGATACGCTTGGAAAGGCAGTGAAAAAGCTTGCGGACGGGAATGAACGGAACAGGATGTTGATTCAGCATTCCCTTGAAATGATTGAGTTTAATAT
>CAZCON010000272.1:0-2833 GCA_964500085.1 uncultured Lachnospiraceae bacterium | reverse complement strand
ATTATTCTCGTACAGCATATAATTTCCATCCGCCGTCTGCAATTCAAAATATACCCATGCCACATCTCCGACATTTAACGGATTGTACGGAAGCTCCACCGAAATCTCCCACATGGCTACCGGCTCCGGAGTCGGAGTCGGCGAAGGGGTCGGAACCGAAGTCGGCGTTGCGAGCACAATGCCCGTGCTTACCATAATATCTATCTTCGTGCCGACTGCCAACATATTATTGACCGTTTCACTCTGATAAGCAACAAGTCCCTCTCCATAGGTCGGCGAACCGCCGTAGGTAACCTCTCCGATTTCAAGCTCTGCTTCAGCCAGCGCTACTCCTGCACCCTCCAGAGTCATACCGAGAAGATTCGGCATCAGGGTTGCTTTTTCTCCACGGCTGACTACCAGTACAAGCTCACTTCCCTTTGCCAGCAGTTCATTCCGTGCCGGTACGGTACGAACCACAAGACCATTCGCAATGGAAGAGCTGTTCTCGAATTCAATCCTGACCTTAAAATCATTTTCTGCCTCTACCTTGGCATTGTTATATTCATACAGGGTGAAGTCCGGTACGTTTATCATCTCCGGTCCCGCACTGACCACCAGTCTGATTTCCTCATCCAGCGCAACATCCGCCCCATCAAGCGGATACTGTGAAATTACCATGCCTGCCGGATATACATCACTGTAATCGGTATCTCCGTCCAGAATCGTAAACCGATCCGACTGCTTTAATAAAAGCTCCTTGGCATCCTCTACCATACGGCCGACTACCTTCTGCAGACGAACCGTCTGCAAGGTCGAATACTCCGTCGGTGCGATGCTCGGCGTTCCCTGCACCTTTGTTGCTTCCAGTCCCGGCGTTGGATTTACCTCTGCCGTTCCAAATACGTTGATAAACTTCACTACGGCAAAAATCACCACTGCCATGCAGACAAGCGCAACACCGGTTACTACAAATACCATCATTTTATCCCACTTGGTATCGGAGCCGTCCAGCTCCTCCTCTTCCTCACGAAGCACCTGGGAATTTGTCTGCTGGTTTGCCTCAAACCGGGTCACCGGAGACTTTGCTGCACTCTTAATGACCGCCATCTCATCCTGTGTCATATTTTTTGTCGGAGAATCCGAAACCACGCCTGCGGAAATCCGTACAAAATCACCGTCTGGATTCATTACAGAGCGTTTTAAGTCAACAATCAGCTCCGAAGCGGATAAATAACGGTTTTCCGGACGCTTCTGCATACACTTCTGTACAATCATGTCCACACTGTACGGTACTGCCGGATTAACCTCCTTTACCGGCACCGGCTCATACTGAATATGGGACAATGCCACCGATACGGTGTTATCTCCTGCGAACGGCACCTTGCCGCAAAGCATTTCATACATTGTGACACCAAGAGAATAGATATCACTCTTTTCATCACTGTAACCGCCTCTTGCCTGCTCTGGAGATAAATAGTGAACGGAGCCGACCGCATTCTGGGTCACGGTATTGGTCGTAGCAGCCTTTGCAATTCCAAAATCTGCCACCTTAACCTTTCCCTCACGGGAAATAATTATATTCTGCGGCTTAATGTCGCGGTGCACGATATGATTGACGTGTGCCGCTTCCAGCCCCTGTGCAATCTGAATCGCAATCCCGATGGCTTCCTTGATTTCCAGCTTCCCCTTCTTTTCAATAAACTTTTTCAGGGTAATCCCCTCAACCAGCTCCATTACAATGTAATGCAGCTCACCGTCATCCCCTACGTCG
This sequence comes from uncultured Lachnospiraceae bacterium, assembly GCA_964500085.1. GTDB lineage: Bacteria > Bacillota > Clostridia > Lachnospirales > Lachnospiraceae > SIG307. The sequence goes on along the minus strand of CAZCON010000272.1, from coordinate 1,080 downwards.
TAAACGCTGACAATGTTCGGATGAGAAAGTCCTGCGGCAGACTGCGCCTCGGCACGGAACTTTGTCACAAGGCTCTTATCCGCAGAAAACTCCGGCTTTAAAATCTTAATTGCCACAAAGCGGTTGAGACGATGACATTTTGCACGGTACACATCCGCCATGCCTCCGGAGCCCACCTTTTCAATAATTTCATATCTTTCGCTGATAAACATTCCCGGTTTAACCATAAAATCTCACCTTTCTAATTGCTGTCCTGTTTCAGTTCAATAAGAATCGCCGATATATTATCCTTGCCGCCACATTCGTTTGCACGTGCCACCAGAGCATGAATGGCGTGCTCCGGCTCCTTTGCATATTTGGAAAGAATATGTCTGATTTCCTCGTCCTCTACCATATTCGTCAGTCCGTCAGAGCAAAGCAACGCAAACTGCGTATCCGTTTCCGGTATTACCTCATAAAAGTCCGCTTCAACAACGCGTTCCACACCTACCGCTCTTGTAATAACATTCTTCTTGGGATGGATTCTTGCATCCTTCCGCTGCAGCTCACCCTTCCGCACCATTTCCTCTACATAGGAGTGATCCACCGTAATCTGCTTCAGTTCTCTCCCCATCAGATATAATCTGCTGTCACCCACATTCATCACATAAACCTTATCCGGGAACACGGTCGCCGCGACAAGCGTGGTTCCCATACCGCTCAGCTCAGAATTTTCTGCCGCCTGTCTGGCAATCTTCTCATTTGCAGCCCGAAGTGCCGCCGTCAGCGTACTGATTACCGTGGGCTGTTCTTTTTTCTGCACCTCGGCCACCAACTCCTCCACACAGCACCGTGACGCATAATCTCCCGCATTATAGCCTCCCATACCGTCCGCAACAATATATAAATTCGGCAACAGGCCTATTGGCTCATCGCTGTTAAATATGTAATCCTGATTAACCTCCCTTGTTTTCCCTTTGTCCGTAACAGAATACGACCTCAAGGTATTCACCTCCTCCGATTCTCCTCGTCCCGTATCTCACACGATACCCCGTTTCCCTGCACCTCATCCAGATGACTTTTCCGAAGCTGACCACAGGC
>CAZCON010000271.1:0-2841 GCA_964500085.1 uncultured Lachnospiraceae bacterium | reverse complement strand
AAATACTTTCCTTTCTATTTCTTCTTTCATGCCATGTTCTTCTAAATACTGATTTGTCTTTATGTAATAAACCAACATACGGAGCAAGTACTCCGGCATTTTCCTTCTACCCGCTTCCCATTCTTCTAAATTGCGAAGTGGAATCCCGATATACTCAGAAAATGCTTTTCTATTCAATCCTAAAGTTGCCCTGATTTCTTTTAATTTATCTACCTGTTCTTGTAATTCTTCTCTTTTTTCTGACATAATATAACCTCATTTTACGCAAAACAAAAACCACCTTTTCGGTGGTTTTATTTTATAACAACTTAATTTATTTGTCAATGTTCCAGCATGTTTTCAATAAATATGCCATACCCTCTGGTTGGGTCATTGACCAGTACATGGGTCACCGCACCAACCAGCTTTCCGTTTTGAATAATCGGGCTGCCGCTCATCCCCTGTACGATTCCTCCCGTAAGCCCGATAAGCTCTTCGTCCGTTATTTTGATAACAAGACTCTTTGCATGATTCCGGTTGGAATAATCTACCCTTTCTATTTCTATTTCATAGTTTTCCACGATTCCGTTTATTTCACACAAAATACAGGCCTTTCCCTTTTTTACTTCCTGCTTTCGTCCGATTTCCATGACGGTTCCGGTTCGTTTTGTCGCAAGGTTTTCTTTTACGTTTCCAAAGATTCCCTGCGCGGTATTCTTGATTACCGTGCCAAGCCGGTCTGACTCAGAGCGTTGTATTACTCCGCTTAATTCTCCGGGTTCTCCCGGCTCTCCCCTGACGATACGAACGATTTCCGCATCATATGCATTTCCTGTCCTTACCTGCATCAATACTCCCGTATCGATATCCGTAATTCCATGTCCGAGCGCGCCGTATTTTCCGTCCTGTGTAATATACGTCAATGTTCCGATTCCCTGTGTATCGTCCCTTATCCATGTGCCGATTTTGTAACTGCCGTCAGCTGTACGCACCGGCGTTACCGCCACATTCATAAGCTCCTCGCCACGGCGTATCCGGAAATGCAGGTCACTCCCGTCTGCATTTTTCAGCGCCTTAATCAGATCCTCTTTTTCCTTGATTTCTATCTGATTTACTCCTACAATATAATCTCCGGATTTTAAGCGGTTTGCCGCCGGTTCATAGCTCATCTTATCAGCCCCGGTTACCGATGCGGTTCCCAGTACAAGCACCCCATCCGTTTCTATATAGATTCCGATTGCAGAGCCGCCTACCACAACACTTTGCGGCATCACAGCAGAAATTTCCACTTTTCGCAACGGTATCAGCCCGAACAGCTTAATCTCCATAGTTGCATTCATCGTTTCAGAGGCTTCCATCGTAATCGAATCGGCAAGATCGATGGTAATCGTCCCCTTTTCCAGTGGTTTTCTGTTGATTTTCAGTACTCCCGCACTTTCTCCTTCAATTTTTGCCGAAAAAGGAAACAGAAAGGAAAAGCGCTCCTCTTCTCCTGTTATAATCCGTATTTCTGCAGGAAATCTGCTATTGCAGTAAACATACCCATACCCTGACAATCCGAATATAGTAATTGTAAATAATCCAATCAGCCACCGGCGATATCTCTTCCTCATACTCCGCCAACCTTTCCATTTTTACTAAACCCGGTTGACAGATACTCCCCTTTTCCTATTTTGGAAGATTACACCGTGCTCAGACAATTGCTGTCTTTCTGAGCCATTTCTGTACAAACCATTCCTATCAGACAAAAAGGGAGCCTGCCATAAAAACAGGTTCCCTAATAGTATGCGTAAGAACAGCTAATTCAAACTTCATTTTTACTATTAACTTTTTCCAATCTGCTTCCTTTGCTTTGCAAATGCCTTCATTTCCCTTGCATTTTCCAGCACCGCTTCGGTTATACTTGCACCGCCGAGCATTCTTGCCAATTCCTCTACAGAGGCTTCAGCAGAAAGCTTCCGGATATTTGTCACGGTTCTGATGCCATCCGTGGTTTTTTCAATATAAAAATGTGCATCCGCCATGGCGGCAATCTGCGGAAGATGCGTAATACACAAAAGCTGTCGGCTGCCCGCAATAACTGCCATCTTTTCTGAAACCATCTGTGCCGTTCGTCCGCTGATGCCGGTATCAATTTCATCAAAAACCAGTGTCGGTATTTCATCACGGTCTGCGAATACAGACTTTAATGCCAGCATAATACGGGACAATTCACCCCCCGATGCCACTCTGATTAACGGTTTCATCTCCTCGCCCGGATTGGTTGCAATATAAAATTCAGCGGTGTCATATCCATGCGTCGTATAGTCTGTGCGCTCCATACGAATTTCAAACCGGTTATCCAGAAAATTCAGTTCAGACAGGGTTTCACGAATTTTCTGCACAAGTCCCGCCGTCTCTGCCTTTCTGCTTTCTGACAACGCCGCGCAAGCGCCCTCCAGTCTTTGTTCTACATCTGTATACTGCTTTTCCAGACGTGTCAGATACGCATCATAATCTGCATAGCGCGCCAGCTTTTCCTCACACTCCCTGCCATAGGCAAGTACCTCTTCCATTGTTCTTCCATACTTGGATTTCAGACGATTTAACAAATCCAGACGTTCCGTAACATACCGATATTCCTCTTCCGTTTCTGACAAGCCCTCCAGATAAGACCTTGCCGACCGGTTAAAATCAGAAAGCAACGCCGAAAGCTCTTCCACACGGGCAAAAAGCTCCTCTGCCCCGCTGTCATAGCCGCTTATCTTCGAAAGACTGCGTGCTGCCGTATTTAACAGTCCGTCTGCATTCTCGCCGGTACCGTCTGCTGTTGCCTCCAAAGCCGCTGCAACTCCCTCTGCCAGCGCCCTGGCATGAGAAAGC
>CAZCON010000270.1:0-2862 GCA_964500085.1 uncultured Lachnospiraceae bacterium | reverse complement strand
CTCGTATTGATTATGATTATATATCAAAATCCTTGAGAATAGGGTGTCAACTTTTCTGATGCAACATCACTTTGGCAAAATTGAATAATCCGAGCAAAATCCGTCCCCTATCCGGTGTATGATGCAGGAATATTCACAAAATCACGCCTATTTATGATACGGTTCCCCGTTGATAATCCGGTATGCCCGGTACACCTGTTCTAACAACACCACCCGCATCAGCTGGTGCGGAAAAGTCATTTTTGAAAAACTGAGCAACTCGTCCGCCCGCTGTAGCACATCCTTAGAAAGACCCAGTGAGCCTCCAATGATTAGAACAATATGACTGATGCCGCCAAGCCCAAGCTTTTCCACATACGCTGCAAGCTCCTCGCTGGAACGCTGCTTTCCTTCAATCGCAAGTGCAATAACATAAGTACCTTCTGGAATTGCTTTTAGAATACGTTCTCCTTCTTTTTTCTTAATCTGTGTCTCCAAAGCCTCTGATGCACCATCCGGTGTTTTCTCATCCGCAAGCTCCGTTATGGACAGCTTGCAGTAACGGCTGAGACGCTTTTCGTATTCTTTGATGGCATCTGCAAAGAACGTTTCCTTTATTTTTCCGACACAAATCACCGTAACCTTCATTTCCTTTATCCTCTGCTTTCCATTACATCAGCTCCGCCTTTTTGCAGCTTCCTTTCAAATTTTTTACAATCTCTGCCCTGCGTCCTACGTACTGATACAATACACCGTTTCTCACACGGCGAAGTCTCGTTCCCCGAAAACCCAGCCGAAACAACTCCGCGCAGAAATTAAACATCATAAATCCATGACATACAATCAGAATATTATCCTGTGACCAGTCAATATTCCTTAAAAACTCCCGGATTCTCTTTTTGGTTTCCAAAACACTTTCCGGCTGACTTCTGGATTTAAAATACCATGCAAATCTTCCACACACATGCCATACTTCAAACGGAAGACGAATCCGTTCCGTGTGTATAAACGGTGCGTTATCCACCTCCCGCAGCAGCCTGTCCACATAAATATTTCCGCTATATACCTCCTTTGCGGTAGCTACTGCCCGCGGGATATCACTGCAATAGCAGATATCCCATTGAATTCCATACATTTCTACGTGTTTTTTTAAAATTCCGGAATGCTCATACTTTTCCGACCAAGCACGAAATTCCTCTGATGTCATCATGCGCTTATGTGGACAATCCACCTTAAAATGCCGCAACAACCCGATACGCATACTCTTACCTCCTGCCCTTTTTCCGATGCAATATCCGAAAAAGGGAATCTACTACAAATATCGCAAGCGCAATCATTCCCGCTATCTGCAGTGTATATGAAAAATAGTAGGATGCCTGTGCGTTATTTCCCTGTAACATATAATATACCATACGATACATTCCCACTCCCGGCACAAGGGGGAGAATTCCCGGCACAAGATATACCGTCACGGGTGCCTTAAAAATCCTTGCAAAAATCTGTGAGAGCAATGCCACAAAGAATGCCGCAAAGAAAGCTGCAAGCATGGGCGTTTCCGCCCTTTCTGTTCCCAGCAGATATACAAACCACCCTCCGGCCCCCACAAATCCCGAAAAAAGCAAATATCTCTCAGGTACATGAAACAACACTGCCAGTGCTACCACACCCAAAAAGGCACAAATCACCTGTATTATCACGCTAAGAGGACTCATAGCACACCTCCGCTTACCAGATTTCCAAGATAAAGCCCTGCACCAATTCCTACTGCACAGGCCACTGCCCGGACAAAGGCCTCCATCACCCTTGCAGCTCCCGACACATAATCTCCCTGCAACGTATCCCGAATGGCATTTGTAATTGCCACGCCCGGCAAAAGCGGCATGGCAGTTCCTGCTACCACCAGCTCCAGATTTACGTTCACGGAAAACAGTTCCCGCAGCACCGTCACAAAAAAAGTGGCACAAGCCAGCGCCAACATATGATACATAAACTCGTTCAGCCCTATCCTCTTCAGCAGTGTCTGAAGCAATACCATTACCGTGGCCGAAACACCCGCAAAAACCGCATCCCCGGCTCCTGCTCCCAAAAGGAGAGTAAACATTACCACCGTAACCAGCGTACTCAGGTACGTCACTCCTACGGGATACTCCTTCTTCTTACCAAGCTCCTGTAATGCGGCATACATTTCTTCAACTGCAAGCTCACCTGCACAAAGCTTTCTGGACAAACTATTTACCGCACAGATTATCCCCAAATTTGTTCCCCTGACGGAAATTCTGGTCGTTTTACTGATTGGAACAATTTCCGGTGCCTCCACCGTCAGCATCACCGCCGTGGAAAGTACAAGCACCTCTGTCTTTTCTGCTCCTGACACCTCCAGAATCCGCTGCATCGTATCCTCCACACGATAGGTTTCTGCTCCGCCCTGCAGCATCAGTTTTCCCGCAAGCATTGCTGTTTCTGCCAATAACCTGTAATTCATGTCCTTTCCAAATAACAGCTTCTTTTCCATTATACTTTTTTTTGATGGCAAATGCAAGAAAAAAGCCCCTTCCTTTCCCTCTTCCGCATTATCTGCCTTTCCGCCTTTCGTTCATGTTTTATTCATATCTTGTTCATATATTATTCACAAGATACTGGTATAATGATGTCGGATAGTGATAAAACACTTTCTACTCCCACCCTATTATACGTTTGAGCAATGTGTTCCTCATAGCATGTTGCTCGGAAAAAGAGGCTGTTCCCCAGCCTCTTTTTTTGTATTTCTACGATAAATTTGACCGCGTTCCAATGGCATCTGCCTGTTTTTATAGATATTTTTGAATTTGTACAAAAAAATTTTACAATTTCACAGCTTGTTTACACTTTGTTCATAGTTTGTTC
>CAZCON010000269.1:0-2869 GCA_964500085.1 uncultured Lachnospiraceae bacterium | reverse complement strand
ACCATGAATTGCTTCGATACCATGCAATTCCCAGCATCAGTCAACAATCGGTTTTATTATAAATCAAATGACAAAAGCCGTCAATCTTTTTGTTACATTTTTGACATTAAAATTTCTTATCAAGGTCTTCGTCTGTAAATACCTCCTGAATTGCTGCCCCCGGCGCCACCATCGGCCAGACCTTTTCATCACTGTCAATCCAGCAGTCTATCACAAACGGTCCCTTTGCCGCAAATGCCTTTTCCAGTGCCGCGTCAAGCTCCTCTCTTGTGGTAACTCTCACGCCCTCGGCTCCCATTCCTTCTGCCACCTTAACAAAATCCATACCGTCCGTTAAAGTGGTGTTGGAATACCGCTGTCCATAAAACAAGGTCTGCCACTGACGCACCATACCAAGCACATGATTGTTAAGAACCACCTGAACCATCGGAATGCGGTGCCTTGCCGCAGAAGCCAGCTCGTTAATATTCATACGGAAACAGCCGTCGCCCGCAATGTTAATCACACGCTTTTCCGGCATACCAGTCTTTGCTCCCATCGCTGCTCCAAAGCCATAGCCCATCGTTCCAAGGCCGCCTGAGGTAAGCAGGGTACGCGGCTTCCGATAGGAATAAAACTGCGCTGCCCACATCTGATGCTGTCCTACCTCGGTCACAATAATCGCGTCCCCCTTTGTCTTTTCGTACAGACGCTTTACAACATACGGACCGGAAAGCCCTTCCGGAACACGCAAAGGATACTTCTCCTTATATTCTACGATATGCGAAATCCAGTCCGGATTTTCCTTTTTTTCAAGCCGTTTATTCAGCAATCGTAATACTTCCCTAATATCACCAATCACAGAAGCATCCGTCTGCACATTTTTATTGATTTCTGCAGGATCGATATCTATCTGCAAAATTTTTGCATTTTCAGCAAACTTCTTAGTATTTCCGGTAACGCGGTCAGAAAATCTTGCGCCAATTGTAACCAGCAAATCACACTCTGTTACTGCGTAGTTTGATGCTTTCGTACCATGCATTCCAAGCATACCGGTATAATTTTCCCGCGTTCCGTCATACGCACCCTTTCCCATCAGGGTATCCGCTACCGGTGCATCAATCAGCGTCACAAACTCGGCTAACTCCTTACTGGCTCCTGAAATCACCGTACCTCCGCCGACCAGAACCATTGGACGCACGGACTTCTTGATTAACTCCACCGCTTTTTCCAAATCTTCCTCCGTGATGGTATCCTTCTTCCGTTTCCTTGGCTCCGGCTTTACCGGCTCATACTCATATCTGGCAGCAGTTACATCCTTCGTGATGTCCACAAGCACCGGTCCCGGTCTGCCGCTCTGTGCAATTTTAAACGCACGTCGAATCGTATCTGCCAGCTTTGTAATGTCCTTTACAATAAAGCTGTGCTTTGTAATCGGCATCACCACGCCTGCAATATCAATTTCCTGAAAGCTGTCTCTTCCTAATAGGGAAACGCCTACATTACAGGTAATTGCAACCACAGGAACCGAGTCCATATATGCTGTCGCAATACCTGTAACAAGGTTTGTTGCTCCGGGACCGCTGGTTGCCATACAGACTCCCACCTTACCCGTTGCTCTTGCATAACCGTCAGCTGCGTGTGCCGCCCCCTGCTCATGGGAGGTAAGCACATGATGAATCCTGTCACTGTAGCTGTAAAGCGCATCATAAATATTTAAAATCGAACCGCCCGGATATCCGAATACAGTATCCACACCCTGCTCCAGCAGACATTCTAATACAATCTGAGAACCATTTAACTCCATTGTAATACTCCTTTTGCTTATCCTATTTGTTTACAAGCACAGCACCCTTACTTGCCGCAGAAACCAGGGATGCATATCTTGCAAGATATCCTGTCGTCACCTTTGGCTCTCTCGGCTGCCATTTTTCACGCCTTGCCTGCATTTCTTCGTCACTAATCTTTACATTAATCGTATTTGCATTGATATCAATCGCAATCATGTCGCCCTCTTTTACCAAAGCAATCGGACCGCCCACAGCTGCCTCCGGGCACACATGCCCAATGGAAGCACCTCGGCTTGCACCGGAGAATCTGCCATCGGTAATGAGTGCCACGGTAGAACCAAGACCCATGCCTGCAATTGCGGAGGTCGGGTTTAACATTTCTCTCATTCCCGGACCGCCCTTCGGTCCCTCGTAGCGAATCACCACGACATCACCTGCCACAATCTTACCGCCAAGAATGGCTGCAATCGCATCCTCTTCACAGTCAAATACTCTTGCCGGACCTTCATGCACAAGCATCTCCGGCACTACTGCGGAACGCTTCACCACACAGGAATCCGGTGCCAGATTGCCCTTTAATACGGCAATACCGCCGGTCTCACTGTACGGCTTCTCAATCGGGCGGATAATATCGGTATTTCTGTTCTTTACCGGAGCAATGTTCTCCCCTACCGTCTTGCCGGTCACCGTCATGCAATCCAGATTTAACAAATTCTTCTTACTGAGCTCATTCATCACGGCATACACACCGCCTGCTTCATCAAGCTCCTCTATGTAGGCATGCCCCGCCGGTGCCAGATGACACAGGTTCGGCGTTTTTGCACTGATGGAGTTTGCAATATCCACATTCAGCTCCACGCCTGCCTCATGAGCAATTGCCGGAAGGTGAAGCATACTGTTGGTCGAACAGCCAAGCGCCATATCTACGGTCAACGCGTTCATAAATGCCTTCTCCGTCATAATGTCACGCGGACGGATATTTTTCTCTAAAAGCTCCATAATCTTCATACCGGCGTGCTTTGCAAGACGAATACGCTCGGAGTAAACTGCCGGAATCGTACCGTTGCCCTGTAAGCCCATACCCAGCACCTCGGTTAAGC
>CAZCON010000268.1:0-2879 GCA_964500085.1 uncultured Lachnospiraceae bacterium | reverse complement strand
CCCAAGCTCTCTGCCCTTTCCATAGGCCAAAACCCGTACCTGCAAATTAATATCCGCTTCAACGCCGCCGAAACGTCCTCCTGTACTCCTTTCCAGACCTTCACCGCCAAAGAAAGAAACATACTCCTGAAAGCTTTTTTGCAATTTCCGCATATAGCGTGAGGAAAAACGTTCCTTCGCTTCCTTTAGACACTTCATCGTCTCCAGCACCAACAGATGCTCCCGCTTCTTTCCCGTCAGCTCTTCCTGCAGCATTTCCAGAGTTTCTGCAAGCTCTCCGCCGGTCTCTGCTGCTTCTTCGAACGCCTCCGCACGGCTTCTGCAATCCTTTTCCTCCTCATCAAGAAGCGTCAGCTGATGTAAGAGCTCCCGTTCCTTTTGCTGTAACGCAGCAAAACTTTCCGCCGGTTGCGTCAGTTCGCAGAGCCGTACCGGCAAATTTTCCTGTTCAAATTGTTTCCGTTTTTTCACAGCTTCTGCATATTCCTCTGAATCACGGAGAAAATCTCTTTGCAGCTGCTCCAGCTGATACAGGCCTCCGGTCACATCCTCCGTCTCTATTCCATATGTCTGCAGCAGCAGCCTGCTCCGGGCAAGAAGTGCTTCCCTTTGTTCGATACAGTGAAGGTACTTTTCCTCCTGCTCTGCCAGCCTCTGGTACTCGCCCAACTGTTCTGACAAGCGGTACAGCGCCTCTGTTACGGTAAGCGCTCCTTCTGCTCCGTAATGCAGCAGCAGATCCTTTATCGTATCCTCTTCCTCCTGATATTCCTCCAGCAAAGAAACATATCGTGCTTCTCTCTCTCCGGCAAGCCCTGCCTTCTTCCTCTTTTCAAGCGCAAACCACAGCAGACAGATACCGCCCGCCGCCGTCAATCCGGCACAAAGACCAAATACGGTATCCGGTGCCTGCTCCTCTGCTATCGTCTTTCCGTTATCCTCTGTTCCGGCTCCGAAGGTCCCATTTTGTGATTCTCCCTCTGTTCCGGACGCATTTCTTCCAAAAAGCACTACGGTCAAAAGCAACGCTGCCACCAAAAGCAATACGCCTCCAAGCAGAAAATATTTTCCGGTCCTAACTGCCGCTTGCTTTTCTGCGCCTGCCTTTCTACACAGTTCCTGCGCTTCCTCTCTTTTTTCCCCACGTTCCTTTTCCCTTTTCTGCCACTCCTTCAGCTCCTCCGCTTTCGGTACACCGTCTGAAAAATTCTGACGTAATTGCTCCAGCCTTCTTTTCTCTTCCTCCGAGCACTGATACGAACGAAGCTCTCCGGAATATGCTGCTGCCTCCTCAGTCTCCCGTCTGCACTGTTTGAGTTCCTCTTCCTCCGGCAGCCCCAACGGAAGCTGCCTGCTCACCGTCTCCACCTTCTGTTTTACTCTTTCCTCCTGACGGCAAAGTTCCTCGTAATGCTGCTTTCTTGCCAACGCCGCTTCATAGCCGGCAGCCTTCTCCAGTGCTGTACGGCACTCCTGCAGCTCCGCATAATACTTTTTCTTTTTTTCTGCGGCAGCACGCTCCTTCTCCCTCCACGGTCTGGCATTTTCTTCTTTTCTGCGGCAGCTCTCCAACCGAGTCTGCGTTTCCGCAATTTGCCCGGAAAGCATTGCCACATACCCTTTTTCCTCTTTCTGGCGATCCGGAACATATTTTTTCCTCAGCTCATCCAGCATTCCATAGGCCTTATCAAAATTGCCACTCTCTTCCTCTCCCTCTGCCATGCGGCTCAGCTTCTTTCCGATGCTGTCATTCATACCGCCATCAGAAATTTTATTTTGTGAAAGATACGTAGTTCTGGAATAGGCTTCCTTATCCAGCCCAAATAATTCTTTTCCCAGCTCTGCCGAAAAATCGTGAGACTCTAAATTGGTAGCAAGGTCCGTCAGACGAAAGCTATCCTCTGCTTCCTTTGTTCCAAAGGTGCGCTCTGCCTTGTAGGTCTTTCCGTTTGCTTCAAATACAAGATAGCCGCCGGGTTCTCCTCCCTGCCAAGGCTTGTATCTGCGCCGTTCTGCCTCCTCCAACCTTGTACGGCTTCCGGACTGCGGAAGTCCGTACAGCATGGCACGGATAAATGCCGCAAAGGTGCTCTTCCCCCATCCGTTTTCTTCACATAATACATTCAGTCCTTCCTCAAAATCATAAGAAAAATCCTGTAATTTTCCAAAATTACTGACATAGCACCGCTTTAAAAGCACGCTTCCACCTCCTCCCCCTCCAGGGCACGTACCCCTATTTCCAGAATCATACGTTTTTCCTCTTCTGAATAATTTCCTTCCATAACCAGACGAATAAACTCACCGCGCAAGGAAATATCATTTTCATAATCCTCCGGATGAATCGCAAGCCCTACCTCATGGTCATTTATCTTAAACGCAAAAAAGCCGTCCGAAAACCGACTCGTCAAATAAGGAATATCCCGTTCTGCCGTAAGGCTTACCTTCCCGGTTAATGTCACCTTTACCATATCCTTTTCCGGAAATAACTGCAAAGCCCCTCTCATAATCTGCTCTACAGAAGCCGTGCTCTCTGCTCCGGAAATGTCAACGAAAGCCTCCTGCACCGTGCGGGAAGCAAACGGCACAAAGGTATGAGTTACCTTTTTCTCCTGAATTTCAAGCCAGACAAACCCCTTCTCGCCACATTCATCAAAGCCACGTCCCTCCGGGCAGCCGCAATAGCAGTAAGCGCCTCTTGCATCCAACGGTTCATAACGATACGAATGAATATGTCCCAATGCCAAATAATCAATGCTTTTATTCTTAAGCGCTCCCAGCTGTACGGTTTCTGCCTTCTCTGCCGAACAATATTTTTCCGTCTGTCCGTGAAGCATCACAAGATTACAGTCATTTCGGTCAAGCAGCAGCGAATCATACAG
>CAZCON010000267.1:0-2885 GCA_964500085.1 uncultured Lachnospiraceae bacterium | reverse complement strand
TGATTTTTATTCTGATTCGTGCCTGCGTACATTATGCTTTGTTTGAGGATGAATATTACCTCAGGGCGCAGACGGAGGTTTTGAAACAGGGCGTTCTTTTATTAGCGGAAAAAAATCAAAGGAAACCAAATTTGAACTAAAGGGGGTAAGAAAATGAAGACGAAAAAGCTAAAGTTTATGGCAACGGTCGGTCTTGTCGTGCTTTTTCTTATTTCGGGCGTAATGACGGTTGCCACGGCGGCGCAGGAAGCGTCACGTGTCACTGCGGTGCTGTCAACGGATAAGGAAAGCTATGTCACTGGCGAGACTGCGGCATTGCAGCTGACGGTTACCAATGGGTACGACGGTAAGCTGGACAGCGTGACAGCTGAAATCAGTTTGCCAGAAGGAATGGAAGTACAAAGCGGCAGCCTTACGGGAGACGCATTTTCTCTGGAAGCGGGAGAAAGCAAAACACAGAATGTGACGCTTTCCATTCAGGAGGAAGCGGATGTGCCGACGTCTGCAGATGACACACAGAGCGGCGGAGGCGGCTGGATTGTGTGGGCGGTGCTTGCTGTTTTGGCAGGTGCAGCTGTTGTAGCAGTGATACTGAAGGGAAAGCACAAAAAGAAGATAATGTCTTTGTTTTTGTGTTTTATGATACTTTTGACCTCGGTACCGATACCGGTATCTGCGGCAGATTTATTTGCTCCGTCCGGCAGCGTTACGGCAGAGAAGGAAATCACGATAAACGGGAATGCACGTACCATAAAAGCAACCATTACATACAATGAAAAGGCGGTATCTGGGGATGACAAGGTAACAATTACCTTCCAGAGCTTTGAGGGAACACCGGTCGATGCGATTACACTGGAAAAGGGCGAAGCGCCGGGACGGCTTCCACAGTCCTTCCAGACGGGCAAGGCATTTATGGGCTGGTACAGTGACCCGGAATTGACAGAGCCGTTCTTTGCTGATACCGTGCCGACAGAGGATGTAATGCTGTATGCGTCCTTTATCGATGTGGATGATGAAGTCAAGATGGCGGCAAAGCAGACCTACTATGCGGAGGACTGTGATGCAAGCATGCCGATTACGCTCATCTGTGCGGAAGAAATCACAGCAGAAAACCTTAACCGTTACATGACGTTATATGCGTTTACCGGCACGACGCCGGAACGCTTTACGGTAACTAAGAGCGGGGATAACGAGTATACCATTGTACCGGAAACGCCGTATTCTGCGGGCTGCCAGTACCGTATGTCGGTTCCGGAGGATGTTACCTTTAAGGGATTGGAGGATACGGTAAACGAGTATACCTTCCGAATCCACAAGGAGCATTCCGAAATTGTCGAAATGACGGACGGCATCAAATATGTGGATCGGAAACAGTTTGCAGAAACGGATGCAAAGTATAAGTACAAGGTATCCAAAAGCTATGTGGAGGAAAAGGCGCTTGCCTTAGAGGATACCCTGTGCCTTGGCGACGGTACGCAGAATTATAACGAGGACATTCTGTTTGTCAACATTTCCAAATTAGAGGAACAGGGAGACTTCTACTATGTTTACGGCGAAGACAGTAACATAGAGGATGTCTTTGATGAGGTTGACGTTTATTTTAATGAGACGTTAGAGAATGAATACTTAAAGGATGATTTTGACCCGGACGCTCTGGCAATGGAGCTTTACAACAGCGAGGGTGCGGACCAGTTAAATCTGGTTATGGCAGCCATGCTTGCCGAAAGTCCGGATGTAACGGAGGAGTTAGGCGGAATCTCGCTGCTTGCAGTCGATGAGACGATGTTGGATTACTCCGATTATGCGAGTCTGGATAAGTCCAGGGAGTTTAAAGAGCTCTCCAAAACACTGAAGGATATGCTGACCATAACCGTGCAGATTGGTTATGCGAAGAATGATAACTTTATGATTCCGGATGCCGACAGCTGGACGGTACTGACCTTTATCTTCAACTGGGAAGGTACGATTAAAAATAAGCTGGAAATCGACGCTACCTTTACGATATCCGAGTACATGAATGTTTCGTTGCAGGGCTATAAGTCGTTTGAGTTCGAATGGTTTTCTCTGCCGCAGCTTGAATTTGACTATGCCGCAAATATTTACAGTCAGACGGATATCGAAGTAAAGGTACTGATATGCTCCGTTGACAAGAAGGAAGACGGCTACAAGGATGTTTCCGATAAGATTACGTCCCTGTTCTCAAGCGAACAGGAAAACGATACGGAGGGACTGGTTGCAGAGGTCAAGGAAATGCTCGAAAACAAGGGCGATTACATTGAGCTTTGCGAAATCCCGTTTTTCACGGCACGGAAGCCTTTGGCAGTATTCAGTCTCAAGCTGGAGTTTGCATTTGTCGTTAAGGTAAACTTTGCGGCAGGACTGAGCAGTAAATTTTCCGTACTGGATTCGGTACAGGTAGGCGCAAGGGGCGATTCTTCCAAGGGTTCGTTTGATATGTACAAGAACCGGCTGGCAGAGAACGACCGATACAGCTTTGATTTGGCGGTATGCGGCTATCTTGGAATCAAGATGGGTGTCCGCGGCTCGCTTACGGTATCCTTCCTTGGCTTAGAGAGACTCGGCGAGGTAGGAGTTTCCATAGAAGTGGGCGCATACCTTGATATGTATGGCTATGCACAGTATCATATCGTAAAACCGTATTCCCAGTTCAGTACCGTATATTCCACACTGTATGGCGGCTTCTATATGGAGGCAGGTATCTATCTGGAGGTAAAACTGATTGCAAAGTCAGATATATTTAAGGTAGAGGCGAATGTCAGTCTGGTGGATGAAAAATGGCCGTTGTTTACAATGGGCAAAAAGGAACTGCTTATTACATTAAATGATTTGGAAACGCCGATTCTGATTGAATCCAAGGGAACGAC
>CAZCON010000266.1:0-2897 GCA_964500085.1 uncultured Lachnospiraceae bacterium | reverse complement strand
TCTCTGCAATTTTTATGCCATCGGGGAAATGAACATAGCGGATGCGTCTATGCTCAATAAGCTTTCGCCGTTCTTTTGCATTATTTTGTCGATTTTTATATTACAGGAGCGCCCGAATAAAATGGAAATAACAGCGGTGGCGCTGGCATTTGCCGGTGCGCTTTTTGTGGTAAAGCCGTCCTTTTGTATGGAGTGTATTCCGGCGGTCCTTGGCGTGCTTGGAGGCTTTTGCGCCGGACTTGCCTATACCTGTGTGCGAAAGATGGGGAAAAACGGGATAAAGGGAGATGTCATTGTATTTTATTTTTCGGTATTTTCCTGCATATCGGTGATACCGGGAATGCTGTTTACTTACCAGCCAATGGAGCCAAAGCAGTTGCTTAGTCTTTTGCTTGCAGGCGCTTCTGCAGCAGGCGGACAGTTTTCTATTACGGCAGCGTATTCCTATGCGCCGGCAAAGGAAATCTCGGTATTTGATTATACACAGGTGATTTTTGCGGCTATTTTGAGCTTTGCGGTTTTCAGAGATTTGCCGGATTTGTGGAGCTTCATCGGCTACGCAATTATAATTGGGACAGCAATTTGGAAGTGGCAGATGAATGGAAAAGAGAAAGTATAAGAGCAGAGTCTTGCGGATATTTGGGAATGCAGAAAAGAAAGCAGAAAAGAAATTCTGGGAATACAACATTTTCATTGACAAATACTGTGAGTTAGGCTATAATGTTTGGATACTGGAGAAGTATGGAAGAAGGAGGGTTTTTGCACGATGGCGGCAGAAAAGAAAAACATACTGACTTATGAGGGCTTGAAAAAGCTGGAGGACGAGATTCAGGACTTAAAGGTGGTTCGTCGGAAAGAGGTTGCTCAGAAGATTAAGGAAGCAAGAGAACAGGGCGATTTGTCCGAGAATGCGGAATATGATGCGGCAAAGGAAGAACAGCGTGAAATTGAAGCGCGGATTGAAGAAATCGAGAAGATTTTGAAGAATGCCGAGGTTGTTGTGGAAGAAGATGTAGATGTAGATGTCATCAATATCGGCTGTAAGGTAAAGGTATACGATTTTGAGTATGATGAGGAGCTGGAACTGCGTATTGTCGGTTCTACAGAGGCCAGCAGTTTGCAGGGCAAGATTTCCAACGAGTCTCCGGTAGGTAAGGCACTGCTTCGCCATAAAGTAGGCGATGTGGTAGAGGTGGAGACTCAGACCGGTGTAATCGAATATAAGATTTTAGAAATTCAGAAGTCAAATTAAGACAATCCTGACAGGCTGATTCTTTGAGAAACGGAAGAAACAGTGGGAGCGTTTTAAAAAGTTAAGGAAAGTTCGGAGGGAATACCAGTGGCAGAAGAAAATATGCAGAGGACGGCTCAGGCAGCACCGCAGCAGGATATAAACGAACTCATTCGTGTCCGCAGAGAGAAGCTTGCACAGCTGCAGGCAGACGGGAAGGACCCGTTTCAGATTACAAAGTATGATGTAACCCATCATAGTACGGATATTAAGGACAATTTTGATGAACTGGAAGGAAAAACGGTACGAATTGCAGGACGTATTATGGCAAAGCGTGTCATGGGTAAGGCATCTTTCTGCAATGTACAGGATTTAAAGGGAAATATTCAGTCCTATGTGGCAAGGGATTGTATAGGTGAGGCAGTCTATGCAGATTTTAAGAAGTTCGATGTGGGCGACATTGTTGGCATTGAGGGTGAGGTGTTTAAGACAAAGACCGGTGAAATCTCAGTACATGCGTCTTCTGTTGTTCTGTTAAGCAAGAGCTTACAGGTGCTTCCGGAAAAGTTTCATGGTCTTACCAATACGGACATTCGGTATCGTCAGAGATATACTGACCTTATTATGAATGCAGACGTAAAGGAAACCTTTATTAAACGTTCCAAAATTATTAGCGCAATCCGTCGTTATCTGGACGGACAGGGCTTTATGGAGGTTGAGACTCCGATGCTGGTTGCAAATGCGGGCGGCGCAGCAGCAAGACCGTTTGAGACGCATTATAACGCATTGGATGAGGACGTAAAGCTCCGCATTTCCCTAGAGCTATATTTAAAGAGATTGATTGTAGGCGGCATGGAGCGTGTTTACGAAATAGGTCGCGTGTTCCGGAATGAGGGGGTAGATACCAGACACAACCCTGAGTTTACCCTGATGGAGTTGTATCAGGCATATACGGATTATTACGGAATGATGGATCTGACCGAGAATATGTTCCGCTATGTGGCACAGGAAGTATGCGGTACTACTCTGCTTCCATACAATGAAGCAATGATTGACTTGGGAAAGCCTTTTGAACGATTGACCATGATTGATGCAGTAAAGAAATATACCGGCGTAGATTTTGATGCTGTGGCAGATACTGTGGAAGCAAAGAAAATTGCTGATGAGAAGGGTGTTCATTACGAGGCTCGTCACACTAAGGGCGATATCCTGAATCTGTTCTTTGAGGAGTTTGTAGAAGAGCATTTGATTCAGCCTGTATTTATTATGGACCATCCGGTAGAAATCTCCCCGCTGACCAAGAGAAAGCCGGATAAGCCGGACTATGTAGAGCGTTTTGAATTGTTTATCTATGGACGGGAGATGTGTAACGCATATTCTGAGTTAAATGACCCGATTGATCAGAGAGCACGTTTCAAGGCACAAGAGGCAGAACTGGCAGCAGGCAACGATGAGGCAAACACCACTGACGAGGACTTTATGAATGCTCTTGAAATCGGTATGCCACCGACTGGCGGTATTGGTTACGGCATCGACCGACTGGTGATGCTGCTTACCAACAGCCCGGCGATAAGAGATGTACTGCTGTTCCCGACGATGAAGTCACTCGATAAGTAAAACTTGCGAAAAAGTCAGTAAAATCAATGGTTAGCGGACTTTGGTAAAA
>CAZCON010000265.1:0-2912 GCA_964500085.1 uncultured Lachnospiraceae bacterium | reverse complement strand
GTTATGAGTTCCGTGATGTAATTTACAAATCCATGTTTGAAAGAGACGGATATAAACTCACAAAGTGGAATACCAAGGCAGACGGTACCGGCAAAGATTACTATCCGGGGGATGAAGTATTGCTGACCGCTGCACTCACGCTGTACGCACAATGGGAGCGTGTGTATACGGAGATTATATATTTGCCAAACGGCGGAGAGGGAGAGATGCCGGATGATATCTATGAACCGACCGTTACGGAAATCACATTATCGGAGAATGCGTTTACCCGGAAAGGACATTCGTTCCTTGGATGGAGTACAGAGCAGGATGGAGCAGTAGTATACAGCGATAAACAAACCGTTACGGGCCTGGGCGGTACCGTTGTTCTCTATGCACAGTGGGCCGAAGGCTCTTATACACTGCAGGTCGCCGCAGATGAAATAAGAGTAACCCCGGTTGCGATTAAGAGCACAAAGGTGTTGAAGTTCAGCGAAAGCACAACAGCACCGGCAACATTGAGCAATAAGACGTACACGATCAGTTATGAACCTTCTCCGGGTATACTTACCGCACCGCTTACCGGTGCAAATACGACGGCAAATCTGTTGTTCAAAGGTTGGGAACTGTATCGGAAAACAACTGATGGGTATGTGTATGCCCTGAACACCTTCAGCGCCGGAGAGACTATCAGCCATCTGTCTGAAAAGGCGGGAGATGTTATGACGCTGTTCCCGTATTGGGGTGGTGATGCCTCTTATGTAACATTACCTATGGCAAAGCGTGACGGTTATGAGTTCCTTGGGTGGAGGGTGAACGGAAATAATGAACTGCTGTCCGTGACCGAAAGAGGGCCAAGTTATTATAAACCGGTGACAAATGAGACTTTATATGCTTACTATGAACCGATGCAATATACGATAACCTTTGACTGGAACTTTGATTGGAATTCATCCGGAGAAGGGGATGAAAACACCAACTGGACCGGTGATACGAAGAAGGTAGTATATGACGGCGAATATGGTTCCTTACCGATTCCGACGAGAGAAGGGTATACCTTCTTGGGATGGTATACCGAGGAGGATGAAACCGGCAATGGCTGCGGCGAAGAGGTAACGTCGCAGACAACAATGGAGCAGAGCTACGATCATACGCTCCATGCACGCTGGGAATTGGCTTTTAAGGGGGCTGAGGTATGGCTGACCTCCTGTGCAATTATCTCCCGGACAAAGGCGATTCCTGCAGAAGAGGAGCTGGATGTAGAGGAAGATGTTTTAGTTCTTCGCGAACGTGGCTTATCATCCCTTTGGATTGCAGTACGTGCAACGGGCCGCTTCAACTACATGACAATTGAAGTCCCTTGGGAAAATGAAATACGTACAATTTCATTTGATTCTGCAACGTATGACGAAGAAACAGAGCGTTGGGAACTGCCGGGCTTTGTGGAGTACGTTTCATACGGAGCGCCGGTAGCTTTTGGAGAACGTGTATATGACCCGACGATGTACTATTACGAAGAAGGAGATAAAGTGCTGATCGGGTTCATTCCGCATGATGCAGGAGAGCTTTCTCGGTGGTTTGAAGGGATGCTGCGAAAGGATATCGTGTTATTTGGTCTTTGGGAGGATGAGCGGATGGCGTATCAGCCGGGGTGGACAAATGAAATATATGAGATTAAAGTGAACTTTTACGGAAACGATAAACTCTTGCAGGGGTATAAGGTAGGTGTACAGTTTGTTCCGTGGGAAATCTGGAACAAACAGATTATACCGGCAAGAGATTCGACCGTGGGAGGATGGCAATAGGAGATAGAAGAGCTGCTGCTACATTGAGATGTGGCAGCAGCTCTTTGTGTTCCAAAAACATATAAATTATACAAAATGGTACAAAATGCTTGATAAACCATTGAAAACATTGTATAATTAAAGTGTTCCAAAAATATGCAAGAGGTGATGAAATGAACAGCGAAGAACTTCTGCCAAGACTTATTCGGGCATGTTTGGATAGTGATAGGCGATTAGTTGAAGAAATATCCATGATGTATGTAAAAATTTTAAAGAAAAAAAATCCTTTACTGGCACAGGAGATTGCAAACTCTCTAACATATGCAAGGAATGGTGCATCGGCAATAAGGGCAGCCGATGTACAGCCGGTTCCGGTTGATAGAGAGTCAAGATTTTCGCTCTGCAAAGCGGAAGAACCATTAGAGACTGAATTTCCTATTTTGGATCAGACAACATCTGATGAATTGAATTGTTTTATTTATGAACGGTCACAGATTGAAACGTTATTACTGGAAGACATAACACCACCAAATAGTCTTTTATTTACAGGTGCGCCAGGAGTAGGTAAAACATATACTGCCAGATGGCTTTCATATCAATTGGGACTTCCACTGATTACAATGGACTTGGCAACATCTATTTCTAGTTATTTGGGAAGAACAGGACAGAATATAAAAAGTTTGTTTGACTATGCACGTTCTTTTCCTTCAATACTTTTTTTGGATGAGATTGATGCAATTGCAAAACGAAGAGATGATGCATCTGATTTGGGCGAATTAAAGAGGCTTGTTAATGTGTTATTGAAAGAACTGGAAACATGGCCGAGTTATAGCGTAATAATAGCAGCAACAAATCATCCGGATTTGTTAGATAAAGCAATCTGGAGGCGCTTTGACCGTGTGGTAGAGTTTAACTTACCAGATTTAGATGAAAGAGAAAAGATTATCGAAAGATATTTAGGAAAATACTATGATAAGCTTTCAGAATCAGCAATTTCATATGCTGTAAAGCAAACAGAACAAGTAAATACTGCAGATATTTGTAAGTTATGTATGCATGCAAAAAGAAGAATGGTTTTAGAAAAAAGTAATCCGGATTTTATTATTTTGGAAGAATTTTTCTCGGGGAAGCTTGATACTAAAGATGGTA
>CAZCON010000264.1:0-2945 GCA_964500085.1 uncultured Lachnospiraceae bacterium | reverse complement strand
ATCTGACGCTGCAGAAGCCGGGGGATCTTGGCGAGGGCAAATGCTTTAAGAGTGTAAATGAGGCAATTCTTGCTTATGAAAACGGTGAGGTTACGCTGCATGCCATGATAAAGGTGCGTAGAAGCGGTATCAACGCAGAGGGTGTCATGGAGCAGAAGATGATAGAGTCTACACTTGGACGCTTTATCTTCAATGAAATCATCCCGCAGGACCTCGGATTCGTAGATCGTAGCAAGCCGGAGAATTTCCTTCTTCCGGAGATTGACTTTTTAGTAGGAAAGAAGCAGTTAAAGCCGATTTTGGAGAAGTGCATTAATATCCATGGTGCAACAAAGACCGCAGAAACGCTGGATGCCATTAAGTCTCTTGGTTATAAGTATTCCACCAGAGCAGCGATGACGGTATCCATTTCCGATATGACCGTTCCGCCGCAGAAAAAGCAGATTATTGCAGATGCAGAAGCAACGGTAGATAAGATTACAAAGAATTTCCGCAGAGGTCTTCTTTCGGAGGAAGAGCGTTATAAGGAAGTAATTGAGACATGGAAGCGTGCCGATGATGATATTACTACGGCGCTGTTGGATGGTCTTGACCGTTACAATAACATTTCCATGATGGCAAAGTCCGGTGCGCGAGGCTCCGACAAGCAGATTAAGCAGCTGGCAGGTATGCGTGGTCTTATGGCAGATACTTCCGGTCGTACAATCGAGCTTCCGATTAAGTCCAACTTCCGTGAAGGTCTTGACGTACTTGAATATTTCATTTCCGCACACGGTGCAAGAAAGGGTCTTTCGGATACCGCACTTCGTACCGCAGACTCCGGTTACCTGACCCGTCGTCTGGTAGATGTATCTCAGGAGCTGATTATCAACGAGGTAGATTGTCGCAGTGAAAGCACGGATGAGATTCCGGGTATGTGGATTAAGGCATTCAATGACGGCAAGGAAGTTATTGAAAGTCTGGAGGAGCGTATTACAGGCCGTTATTCCTGTGAGACGATTTATGATGATAACGGAGAGATGATTGTTAAGGCAAATCACATGATTACGCCGAAGCGCGCCGCAAGAATCGTAGCAACCAGGAAGATTCAGGAAGCAGGTCTTGCAGCAACCGTAAAGATTCGTAACGTACTGACCTGTCGTTCCCACGTTGGTGTTTGTGCAAAGTGTTATGGCGCGAACATGGCAACCGGTGAATCTGTACAGGTAGGTGAGGCAGTTGGTATTATCGCGGCACAGTCCATTGGTGAGCCGGGTACTCAGCTTACGATGAGAACCTTCCATACCGGTGGTGTGGCAGGTGATGATATTACGCAGGGTCTTCCGCGTGTTGAGGAACTGTTTGAGGCAAGAAAGCCGAAGGGACTTGCGATTATTGCAGAGTTTGGCGGTACGGTTACCGTGAAGGATACCAAGAAGAAGCGAGAGGTAGTAATTACGAACGCGGAAACCGCAGAAACCAAGACCTACCTGATTCCGTATGGTTCCAGAATCAAGGTTTACGACGGACAGGTACTGGAGGCCGGCGATGAGTTGACAGAGGGTAGCGTCAATCCGCATGATATCTTAAAGATTAAGGGAGTACGTGCGGTTCAGGATTATATGCTTCAGGAGGTACAGCGCGTATACCGTTTGCAGGGTGTAGAAATCAACGACAAGCATGTCGAGGTGATTGTGCGCCAGATGTTAAAGAAGATTCGTGTAGAGACAAATGGCGATACCGAATTCCTTCCGGGTTCCATGGTTGATATCCTTGAATTTGAGGATGCAAACGCAAAGGTGCTTGCGGAGGGAGGCGAGCCGGCAGAGGGTAAGCAGGTAATGCTTGGTATTACAAAGGCATCTCTTGCAACGAATTCTTTCCTGTCTGCGGCATCCTTCCAGGAAACGACGAAGGTATTGACTGAGGCAGCCATCCACGGTAAGGTTGACCCGTTGATTGGTCTGAAGGAAAATGTTATCATCGGTAAGCTGATTCCGGCAGGTACCGGTATGAAGCGTTACCGTAATGTAAAGCTGGATAGCGATTTACAGGAGCAGTTTGAGATTTCCGAGGAGTCTGGGGCAATGGAAGAGCTGAATCTGAGCGGGGACTTTGACGATGCTGAGGAAGCGGCTTCCGTAGCTGAGGATGAGGTGGCAGCAGAGTTCGAGGAAATCGACGAATAAGTCAGAGGACATGAGAAATACTGAAAATGACCGGGATGCTGCAAATGTAGCATTCCGGGAAATAAGAAGTGCATTTGCACAAAAGGAGGATAATATGTTAGTATCAGCAAAAGAAATGCTTCAGAAGGCAAAGGCTGGAAAGTATGCAGTTGGTCAGTTCAACATTAACAATCTTGAGTGGACCAAGGCAATTCTTTTAACCGCACAGGAGATGAATTCTCCGGTAATCCTTGGTGTATCCGAGGGCGCAGGCAAGTATATGACCGGTTACAAGACCGTTGTAGGCATGGTAAACGGTATGATGGAAGAGTTAAAGATTACCGTTCCGGTAGCTCTTCACCTTGACCATGGCAGTTATGAAGGCTGCTTAAAGTGCATTGAGGCAGGTTTCTCCTCCATTATGTTCGACGGTTCCCATTATCCGATTGAAGAGAATGTTGCAAAGACCACTGAGCTTGTTAAGATTTGTAACGAGAAGGGGATGTCTCTTGAGGCAGAGGTTGGTTCCATCGGCGGCGAGGAAGACGGCGTGATTGGCGCAGGCGAGTGTGCTGATCCGAATGAGTGTAAGGCAATCGCTGATCTTGGTGTAACAATGCTTGCAGCAGGTATCGGCAACATTCATGGTAAGTATCCGGCAAACTGGGCTGGTCTTAGCTTTGAGACCTTAGCAGCTGTTCAGGAGAAGACCGGTGAGATGCCGCTCGTACTTCACGGTGGTACTGGTATTCCGGAGGATATGATTAAGAAGGCAATTTCTCTTGGCGTGGCTAAGAT
>CAZCON010000263.1:0-2952 GCA_964500085.1 uncultured Lachnospiraceae bacterium | reverse complement strand
CGACCGCCCGACAAGCGGAAGCGTGCTGCTTGAGGGCGCGGATATTGGCGCTTACGGTGAAGCTGTTTGCCGTGATTGCGGTAATGCTTTGTATCTGCATTGCGGTTTTGGTTCGTAACATTGCGGCAATGAAGATTACCAACGCATTGAAGCTTGGAGAAGACTAAAGGAAGGTAGGAGAATACTATGGAATACATGATTGAAACCAAGAACCTGAATCGTATTTTCCCGGTTACCGGTGGCGAGTTTCATGCGTTAAAGGATATTTCCATTCAGATACCGAGAAAATCCCTGACGATTTTAAAGGGGCGTTCCGGCTCCGGAAAAACAACTCTGATGAATATCTTAGGCGCACTCGACCGCCCGACAAGCGGAAGCGTGCTGCTTGAGGGCGCGGATATTGGCGCTTACAGTGAGAAACAGTGTGAGGAGCTGCGCCGGAAAAGCATCGGCTTTGTCTTTCAGTCGGTGTCGTTAATTCCGATGATGAGTGCATTTGAAAATGTAGAGTTTTCCATGCGGCTTGCAGGGATAAGAGAGGGCAGAAAAGAGCGCGTAGAGGAGTGCTTAAGGCTGGTAGGACTCGGAAATCGTATGCAGCATATGCCACAGGAGATGTCCGGCGGTGAACAGCAGCGTGTGGCAATCGCGCGGGCACTGGCGCACCGACCGAAGGTGATTTTTGCGGATGAGCCGACGGCAGAGCTTGATACTGCTACGGCAGCGGCAGTGATGAAGCTGTTCCGTGAACTGGTTGAAAAGGAAGATGTTACCATTGTGATGACAACCCATGATGTTGGTCTGATGTCTGCCGGAACGCTTTCCTATGAACTGGAAGACGGTGCGGTAAAGATTGATGCGGTGCAGGAATAAGGGAGGGCAGCCATGGCAGAAGAGATTATGATTCAGGCAGACAACCTGGTAAAAATTTATAAGACAAAGGATTTGGAGGTTCTGGCGTTACAGGGGCTTGATTTGACCGTGGAGAAGGGGGAGCTGGTTGCCATTATCGGAAACAGCGGCAGCGGCAAGTCCACCTTCTTAAATATGATTGGTGGTCTGGATAAGCCGAGTGCGGGAAAGCTTTTTGTAGATGGCAAAAATTTGTTTACCCTGACCGAAAAGCAGCTGGTGGAGTACAAGCGGGATACGGTAGGCTTTGTCTGGCAGAACAATGCAAGAAACCTTCTTCCGTATCTGACGGCACTAGAAAATGTAATGACTCCCATGCATTTAACGGATCGGAAGAACAAGAAGGAATGGGCCTTGGAGCTTTTGGAGCTGGTAGGAATGTCGCATCGGAAAAACAACCGCCTGCAGCAGCTTTCCGGCGGCGAGCAGCAGAGGATTGCAATTGCGATTGCCCTTGCCAATGAGCCGAAGCTTCTCCTTGCGGATGAGCCGACCGGCTCTGTGGACCGTAAGACGGCAGATTACATTTATGATTTGTTTGTAAGACTGAACCGGGAGAAAGGGCAGACTATTGTGATTGTTACCCATGATACGACGCTTGCCAAAAAGGTAAAGCGTGTGGTTGCCATCCGCGACGGTAAGATAAGCAGTGAGCGTATTTTGAAGGAACAGTACAGCGATTTGTCACAGACGGCTGCTTTGAACTGGCAGGAGCTGGAGGAAACGCAGGAGGAGTACGCCATTGTGGACCGTGCGGGTCGTGTGCAGATACCAAGGGATTTGCTGGATAAGCTGGAGCTGCCGGGAAATAAAGTGAAGGTATCCATGCAGGAGGAAAAGATACAGCTGGAAAAACCGTAGAAGCGCTGTGTTTTTAATAAAACAGAAACATTTCTTAAAACTTTTCCAAACACTCCGGCGTTAGAATGAGTTCATCAAATGAAACAAAGAAAACGACGGAGGAAAAAAACATGAACAAAAACGATCAGGATTTTTTAGTACAGAAGATTCGCACGCAGTATATGGAGAAGGAGCAGACAAAGTTAGATGAATTAAAGGCGCTTGACAAAAAAGTGAAAACGCCTGTGAATGTATTCTCTTATGTGTTTGGAAGCATCAGTGCGATTATTATGGGAAGCGGCATGAGCTTTATTATGACCGATCTTGGCGAAAGCCTTGGAATGGGAGACGCAATGCTGCCGGGCGTGATAATCGGCGTTATTGGTCTGGTGCTGGCGGTGATGAACTATCCGCTGTATAAGAAGCTTCTTGCGTCCCGAAAGGAAAAGTACGCTGCACGGATTATTGCACTCAGTGATAAGCTGTTGTAGGAAGCTTTGCGATGATAGGAGCCATTTCCCCGAATTGTCATACGGACGGTTCGGGGATTTTTCGAAAGGGGAGTGCCTGTTTCTTTTGATTGCGGTAAAATGGAATGCTTGCGGATTCAAACATGGTGTGGTATACTTTTTTGGTAAATCACGATTGTATTGGAGGGCTTATGCAGATTTCTAATTCAGATACGCCGGAAAAGCAGGCTACGGAAGTACAGGGAAAAATGAAGCGCCGTAGCTTTAAAACGATGGTTTTTGCAGCAGTGGCAGCACTGCTGGTGATTTTGTCCGGTGCCTTGTTCTTTCTGGAAAGAAGCAAGGCGGATACCGACAATGTGTCAGAGGTGACACCACCGGCACAGGCTACGGAGGCACCGGAACCAACAGAGGCTTTGTATAAGGGACAGAAAGCAGAGCTTAAAACGGGAGATTATATTTCCTTTGGATGTTATGTGCCGGGGAGTGAAGCAGAAAAGACGGAAAACGGCGAGATTGAGTGGCAGGTGGTGGAAGCAGGAGAGGATGGAGTTGTTTTGGTATCCACAAGGATTCTTGCAATTCGCCCGTTTGATTGTGCGGAAAGCGGTAAGTTTGATGAGGACAGCAATGGTGTAATTTATGACTGGGACACACCGGAGCTTTACACCCCGCTTCAGATGATGGAGTTTCGGGGAAGCAATCACTGGGAGTCCTCGGATCTTTGTAC
>CAZCON010000262.1:0-2964 GCA_964500085.1 uncultured Lachnospiraceae bacterium | reverse complement strand
ACCATACATAAGCATAATCTTTCCAATCAGCCGGCTTGTTCTTTAAATTGAAGTCATACTTCTGAACATTACCAGCAAGTCCCTCAACCTTACCAGCATCGTTAACGCCATTATTTACATAAAGGGTAGCGGTGGTTCTGTTGAGAGTGAAGTCATCAGCAGCCTTTGCCTGTGCAGCCGGTGCAGCGGTAGTAAGAACCATAGCAGCAGCTAAAGCAAACGCAAGCTTCTTAGAGAAACTTCTCATTCTTTATCTTCCTCCTTAAAAAATAGTGTGGTGCTTTATGTCCTGATCAAAAGCCGCCCGAAAATCCCCCGGCTACTGGGTGAATCCCCCTGCATCCTTGTCCCGTGGACATAAGCATTCCAATAACAAGATGATTATAACAACAAACGCACTAAAGGTCAAGTACTTTCGTCTATCTTTTTCGAGAGAAACAAAACTACACGCCCTCCCCCGCTGCTGTCTTCATCCGTATTGGAGTCAAGAGTTGTGCAAATGTAGCTGCGTCACGCCGACAGTACCGTTCTCAGATATCGCAATATCTAAATCAGGATGTGACACGCGGCTTCCAAGATTCCTGTCGTGATGCGCCTTGTACATTCGCCTGCTATAATAATGCAATTTGTTTGTGTCAAATTTATGTCACCCGTTTGTCATATTTGGTTTTTTTCGAGCAGGCAGGGAACCGTGTATGGTATTCCCCCTACCACCATACGTTTCCCTGCTCATTCCATTCCTTTTTCTTCACGCACCTTATTATACAGTGGCAGAATGTCTTCCTCACTTTCCTCTAATTCTTCTGCAATCTGCGCCAGATTCTTCCCTTTTGCCATCTTTTTTTCTATCTGCATAAAAAGTTTCTGTGAACGTCCTTTTTCCATTCCCTTTTCCAACCCCTTTGCCATCCCTTTTTCCATCCCTTTTTCCATCCCTTTTTCCATCCCCTTTTCCATTCCTTTTTCCATTCCCTTTTCCAACCCTTTTGCCATCCCCCTGGACATTCCACGTTCTTCCGCCTGCTGTTCCAGCTCAGCGATTCTGTCTCTCATCAATTCCTCTAATGCGTCGCACATATTCCTCACCTGAAACCTTTCTTCGTTCGCCCGGACAATTAAGTCCATTACGGAACGATACCTGATGTCTGTCTGCCTTTCCTTATAAGCCTGTAACAGTCTTTCTGCCCTGTTCTGTTCCTGCAAATCATTTGTCAGACAGCGCAGCCACAAATTTGTTTCCATCGACAGCTGCTTCTGCACAATCAGCTGTATTGCAAATTGAGAATCTGAAATATAGTAGATTCCACTTTCTACGTTCATAATCACACGATGCTGCTCCTGTTCCAGAAAATTCAACAGTTCTCTTGGATAGCGGTTACATACGAAGGATATCGTTAATTCCTCCGCCTTGATTTCGTTGACTCTTCCCGTATCGGATTTGTAAAAGCAGGTGTATCCGTACACCTTAAAAAAATCGTCCACACTCAAATAATCCTCCGGGCTTTTGTACTCTACAATGTTATAGGTACGGAATATCTGCCCGATGTTCTTTTGAATCTGTCTCTTTTTGTCCTTTTTAATAATCAGGACGTCAAGCTGCATGGGCTTTGAGCTAAGCATATGCTCACTTTCAAATTCCAAAAACTCTGCCTCTGCCTCCAATTCAATCTGGATGTCGGCATAAAATGCCGCATGCCACTGTAGCAGCTTTTGTGCTTTGCTTTCTTTTGTTTTCTGTTTCATGAAATCTCCTTCCCATTTTGTCAGGAGCCTTCTTTCTTCCGAAAACCCCTGCCTGCTACCTACGGAATAAAAGCATGAATTTCCCGAAGAATCAGTTTGTTGTCCTCAAATGGCAACCACTGCATGATGAAATACAGAACACGGTTTTTCTCATCCCGTGCTAAAAAGAAGAAATATGCTTTGAAGTAAGCATATCATGTTTTTAACAAAAAAGCAAGAAAAAAGACTGTCGCCGCTCACCCATGAACAGCAACAGTCTTTCTCTGTACAACCTATAGACCTAAGAATTTCTCAACCTCAGCCTGCATCTTTTCCGTCTCACACACCGTATTATGAATCACCGGTGCGGTACGAATCTCCTCGATTGCCTTCGGAACCGCTACCTTTGCAATACGGGACAGCTCATCTACCAAATCAAAATCGCTCCAGCTCTCATACTTTGTATCAATTGCGCCCATTACACTTCTGGTAAACTTGTACGGGCTTGCCGTAGATGCAATCACTGTCACCTTTGTATCACCCGTGGTCTTTCTGTACTCGTTATACACGTGTGCCGCCACTGCAGTATGAGTATCCATCACATAGCCTGTTTTTTCATACAAAGACCGAATTGCTTCTGCCGTCTGCGTCTCGGTTGCATAGCCGCCGGTAAAGTCAGCAAGACGCGCCTTCATCTCCTCGGTAATGGTATACTTACCGGTTGACCTTAAGGACTCCATCAGCTCTGTCGTCTTCTTTGCATCGCAACCCGCAATCATGTAAATCAGGCGTTCCAGATTACTGGAAATCAAAATATCCATCGACGGCGAGGTGGTCAGAATAAACTCACGGTTTCTATCATACGTACCCGTCTGGAAGAAATCGTACAATACCTTGTTGTCGTTAGACGCACAAATCAGCCTGCCAATCGGCGTGCCCATCCGTT
Source organism: uncultured Lachnospiraceae bacterium (assembly GCA_964500085.1). GTDB lineage: Bacteria > Bacillota > Clostridia > Lachnospirales > Lachnospiraceae > SIG307. The sequence goes on along the minus strand of CAZCON010000262.1, from coordinate 296 downwards.
TTGCGTAATATGCCGCAAGAATGTTACCAAAGTTACCGGTCGGGACCGTAACATTCATCTCTTCACCCAGCTTCAGGGTGCCGTCTGCCAAAAGGCGGGTATATGCATATACATAATAAACCACCTGTGGAACCAGTCTGCCGATATTGATGGAGTTTGCAGAGGAGAAACAAAAGCCTGCCTTTGCCATACGCTCCTTTAACTCTGCATTACCGAACATCTGCTTTACGCCAGTCTGCGCGTCATCAAAATTGCCGGTAATTCCGATTACATGGGTGTTCGCACCTTTCTGGGTT
>CAZCON010000261.1:0-2967 GCA_964500085.1 uncultured Lachnospiraceae bacterium | reverse complement strand
GATATACTGTATCATGGACCGCGGAATGATTTGCCAAGGGACTATGCGCCCAAAAAGGTCATTGCCATGTTAAACGAGGTGGCGGATGAACTTTTGTGCGTGCGGGGAAATTGCGAAGCGGAAGTGGACCAGATGGTATTAAATTTTCCGGTGATGGCGGAGTATGCGGTTTTTTATGTGGGCAATACGATGTATTTTGCAACCCATGGACATAAGTTCAATAAGGAGAATCCGCCTTGCTTAAAGGAGGGCGATGTGCTGCTGCACGGTCATACCCATGTGGTAGCGGATGAGCTTTGCAGGGCAACGGGACCAAAGGGTGAGTATACCTACCGGTATCTGAATCCGGGCTCGGTTTCAATTCCAAAGGAAAATACCGGTCACGGTTATCTGCTTTTGACGGAGGAAGGCGCAGAATTTAAAGTGTTGGAGTAGGCAATACAGGAGCAGATGCAGTATTTGTACAGCTGTTCAATGTCCCTGTGGCAATAAAATGGGAAAGGTTATGAATTTTACTGGAAATAACAGTAAAATTGTGGTATGCTGTTTGTTGGAGGTGAAAAGACAATGGATGGAGCAGTGAGTTCGGGAAAGTACCGCAATGTGTTTGCAGAATGCGGTATTTCACAGGAGGAAATTGAGAAAAGGCTGGAAGCAACCTTTCAGACCTTGTTTTATGGCAGTGAGGAGGAACGTATCTATCATCCTTGCGGTGAGGATATGGGCTATATGGAGGACACTGGAAATCATGATGTGAGAACTGAGGGGATGTCCTATGCCATGATGATGTGTGTTCAGATGAATAAGAAGGAAGAGTTCGACCGTATCTGGAAGTGGGCAAGAACCAATATGTATCTGGAGTCCGGCTGGAATGCAGGCTATTTTGCATGGTCCTGTCATACGGACGGTTCAAAAAATTCTGACGGTCCGGCACCGGACGGGGAAGAATTCTTTGCAATGTCGTTGTTTTTTGCATCCAGACGTTGGGGCGACGGCGAGGGCATTTTCAATTATTCAGAGCAGGCACGAAAGCTGCTTCACGACTGTGTACATAAGGGAGAACCCGGATTGCAGGGTGGTCCGATGTGGAACCGTGAAAATAAGCTGATTGAGTTTGTGGTAGGGATTGGTTTTTCTGACCCTTCTTATCATTGTCCACATTTCTATGAGCTGTTTGCAGAGTATGCAGATGAAGAGGACAGAGCGTTCTGGAAGGAGGCTGCAAGGGCATCCAGAGAGTATCTGTTAAAGGCATGCCATCCGGTAACCGGTCTTTCTGCTGAATATGCGGAATATGACGGAACGCCGAAGCTTTTGGACGAGAAAGGCATAAAACAGTTCGGAACCCGACATGACTGGTTCTATAGCGATGCCTACCGCACGGTTGCCAACATTGCACTGGATTATGAGTGGTATGGTAAGAACGAGGAGCTGCGTGCGGTAGCGGATAAGGTGCAGAGGTTCTTTGCAGAAACCGTAAAGGATTGTCCGGAGCAGACATACCTTGTTGACGGTACGGTGCTTGAACAGCCGGCGCTGCATCCGATAGGGCTTCTTGCGACGAACGCCCAGGCTTCCCTGGCGGCAAGAGGACCGTATGCAAAGGAGTTTGTGATGAGGCTCTGGAATACGCCGCTTCGTACCGGCGACAGACGCTACTATGACAACTGTCTGTATTTCTTTGCTTTGCTTGCATTGTCAGGAAATTACAGAGCGTGGTAAATTATAATACAGCTTTTTTTCGAAAGGCACCGGGAGTCATTCCGGTGCTTTTTTTGAATTGCCGGATAAAATGATATACCTCATTGTAACCGGTTTCTGCGGCGACGGCACTGACCGGAAGCTCGGTAGAGGTCAGCAAAAGCTTTGCCTGCTCAAGCTTGGCATTGATGACCTCGGTCATACAGGTAATACCAAAGGCTTTTTTGTATACGACCTGAAAGTAAGACGGCGAAAGGTGCGCCATATCTGCCAGTTCCTCAATACTCCACGGGTGCTCCGGGGCGGCAAGAATGGCATCCTGTACATGAAGCAGTTCATGGTAATGCGGAACAGAGGTGTTTTTTTGCTGATTTTGCAGCCATTCCTCAGATACCTTTGTAAACAGACAGCGAATCAGCAGGTCAATCGAGCGTGCGGCAAGCCGGTTTTTGGACATTTGTTCGTCCTGAATCATCCGCAAGTAATCTGTAATTGCACTATTGTTTGAAATATAGACAGGAGTGTTTAAAGGAAAAGTCAATTCACTCAAAAACTGCAGACGGTTTTCCGGCGAAAAATGCAGATAATCATCCCGATAATTGTTGGAGGTTGAAAAATACTTGTAAGGCGTGCCGGAGTCGATTAAAAAGATACACGGTTTCGTGATTGTATAGGCTTTATCGCTAAGAATCAAGGTGGTGTTGGAATGGAAACGAAGAAATAACAGGTCAATGATGCCATGCTCGCGCTCCTCGACAAACCCCGGCTTCTGCTCGCAGTTTAATCCGATAAAATGAATATACATTTGACTTACCTCCTGAAAAAAAGTATAAATCAATTTATTGCAATTATACAACATTGCGGAGAAAAAAACAAGGTGATAAACTTAAGCTAAAGAATAAAAAAGAAGTGAAATGAACCCTGGATGGGAAATGTAACCGTATTATGTTATACGAGGGAGTCGCTGGAGGCTGGCAGCTTTGCGGTAGTTGCTGCTTGGACGGAGGCAGATGGCACGACGGACGGTGCAGCAGAGGATTCTACTTATAAAAAGAAGAAAGCGGCTTGAAGCAAAAGGAGGGCTTGTATGACGCAGGTAACAGGAAGAAATCCGGTGATTTATTCCGATTATCCGGATGCGGATGTCATTCGTGTAGGGGACACCTACTACATGGTCAGCACCACCATGCATTTTATGCCGGGCTGTGTGATTTTACGCTCCTATGACCTGATTCATTGGGAGACGGTCTCATATGTGTATGAATC
>CAZCON010000260.1:0-2972 GCA_964500085.1 uncultured Lachnospiraceae bacterium | reverse complement strand
GATATCGTTCTTGTTTTTCCATCTCATTTGTACGCTTATTATCTATTTCTTCAATCTTATCATGGACCAAATTTTCCGCACTATACAGTTGTATCTCTTTAATCGATTTTAATTCCGTCAGAAGAGAGGAATAACAGTTTGTTTCCCTATTCAATTCTATCCATTTTTTCATATTACTGAAGTCAAAATTTTTCTTTCTTTTATTAATCATAAATTGAGGAACAAACGATACAATTACCACAATAATCAAAATAGCATTTAGATCAGCTATCACCCCAACACACCCTATCAACATTACTAACCCTGATATAAAAATGCAAATAGCGTCAATCATATTTTTTATCGAATCATTAAAATCTATTGAATTGATTGCGCTTTCCTTCCCTTTTATCATATTTTCAGATTCTGCTTCAGCTAAATCTGCCTTACCATATGTCAAAGCAATATTCTTCATGCACTCATATTTTATCCCTGATAACTGCGCCTTTACCCATATTGTTCTATAGTGCAGCACTATCTTACTCAGCAACTGCAAACCTACAACCACAAGGACCCACCACATCAACTCCATAATCCCCTTATTATCTATTAATTTCTGCAGTAAAGTTTTTGAGCAATACACAGCGCCAATTGGCAATATACCTTCTAATACAGCAAACGCCGGCAAAACTTTACAATTCCCCTTGAAAAAGCCAAATAACCACCTTATATGTTTTAACCTGCTATTAATTCTCTTTAACATTCTTTTCCTCCGTAAGATTCTCACAATGTATAATAACTTGTTTGCATCTTATACAATTCCGCATACGTTCCATCATTACTCATTAACTGTTCGTGTGAACCGCATTCTTGTATACATCCATCTTGCAAAAGAACTATTCTATCACAAAACATTGTACTAATTAATCTATGACTCACATAAATTACAGTCTTTCCTTTTGCAATTTCATTAATTTTCTCAAAGATACACTTTTCTGCTATCGGGTCTAATGAAGCTGTCGGCTCGTCAAATACTAGCACTTCAGAATCTCTGTAAAAAGCTCTGCATAACGATACCATTTGCTTTTGCCCCCCTGACAATTCTATACCTTCGTCATCTAGAACTCGCGATAGTACGGTATACTCCTTTCCTGGTAAGTTTTCTACAAAATTCTCACCCGACATAGAATTCAACAAAGACAATGCTTTACTCGCATCTGTTTCAACTTCTTTATGTAAAGAAACATTGGTTAAAAGAGAAAACGGATAAGTATTTATTTCTTGAAAAACGCACGAAAAATGTCGGTAATATTCATCTCGTTCATAATCAGTTGTCTTCTTCCCCATAAAACTAACATATCCCGAAGTGGGTTGATATAGTCCGACGAGCAATTTGATTAATGTTGACTTACCTGCACCATTCAACCCGACTATTGCAATTCGCTCTCCCTTATTTATTTCCAAATTAATATTTTTTAAAGCCTGATAATCCTTATACGAGAACTCAACATTCTGTAACGATAATAGCGGTCCATGTACATTTGCTTTTATATCTTTCTCATATTCTTTCTTTTTTTTCTGCTCTTCTTCTACAAATGTTCGGAACTCCCAAACAAAATCTGCATTACTTTTCATCTGTGATAAAAGCAAGGAAATTTTGGTCAATTCAAATGTAATCATGGACATTGCCGAAATAAGCAATGTCCATTCTGCAATATCAAATTGATTATTTTTATACCTAAAAATCAAAATCAAGTAAATCACAATATCTTGTATAGCCAATACAATCCCATTTGCCCATCTAATTCTAAAATTTTTCTTATATATTATACCTTCTTCTTTGGTTATTTCATCTGTTGTTGCGCTATACTTATCCAATATAATTTTACCAACCCGACAAACTCGTATATCTTTCTGATAATCAAGATTAAATAATGCACGAATAAACCTATCCGCTTCAGCACGAATTCCTGACAATTGAACCTCACTTCGATGCACAATTTTTTCAGCCAAAAAGGTCATCCAGTTACCAACAAATGCCACCACCAGAATAATTCCGATTATCATCGCATCCAACTCTCTAATAGCAATAATCGCCCCCAAAAAAGGAACCACACTTATACATAATTCAATCACATTTCGTAATAAGCCCTCATTGCCAGCGTAATTTCTTCGCACAGATAATTGTGCTTTTTGATATGTATCCCAAAATTCAGCGGTCTCTATTCTTTGAAATAATCTAGACAATGTTTTCTTATTTAAATCTCTTTTCTCACTTTGTCTATAATCGTTTAACAAAGGCCCCTGTAAATTATCAAAAAAAGCTTTGGCTACATTTAATATAAACGTTACAACTATTAGTACAAGTACCGTTAAAACAACATCCTTTATATCAGTTCCCTTCCCTACACTTCCTATAATATATGCCATAATAATCATATACATATATGGAGTAACTCCGGATACAATTATTGAGCCCATGATAACTCCAAAAAGCTTTTTGTTATGCCTAAAGGCTCTTTTTAGTATATATGCACATGCATCAAATACCTTATTCATACTTTTTATCCCCCTGAATAACATGAAAATTCCAACTCAATTACAAGCCGCGACTGTAAGCAAAACTATTACCAATCATACTCTCTCAAAATGATATCTCACAATTTTTGATAGCAACGTAGATATTGATAAATAGCAACATTTCAAAGTTTAATATACATCGCGCATTTCTTTTTAATCTTAGACTACAATCTGGTTCTAAAGGAAATAAATGTATTTGAAAATTGGAATCATCTTTAAAATAATGGTATCATAATTTAAGACACTTTCCAAGACAAATCTTAATGAATTTTTAGTAAAAAACCATTCGAAGAATAAGGAAAGCAAACATAATGTTGAGTACGGGGTGTACTATCGAAAGAAGTACAATGAAGTTACGAAACATCAACACAAAAGAGCACTCGCGCTGACTTCACGTAAATTCGTTCGTTTGG
>CAZCON010000259.1:0-2984 GCA_964500085.1 uncultured Lachnospiraceae bacterium | reverse complement strand
CAGGGAAAAAAGGGATGTGTTGCCGGAAAATAACGAGGGGATGCAGGTGGTGCCGCAGATTATTACGAATCGCGCAGACTGTTTTCTGATGACGGCGGAGTATTTGAAGGAAAGGTACGGCTACACGGAGGTAAATTTAAATCTTGGATGCCCATCCGGAACCGTGACAGCAAAGGGAAAAGGTGCGGGCTTTCTTAGCAATTTAGAAGATCTGGAGCATTTCTTTGAGAACGTATTTGAACAATGTACACTGGAGGTGTCAGTGAAAACCCGTATCGGCCGCACGGAGGCTTCAGAGTGGGATAACATTTTACAGCTTTATGAGAGGTTTCCGATAAAAGAATTGATTGTGCATCCGCGGCTTCAGAAGGAATTTTATAAGGGCAGGGTGCATATGGATGCTTTTACGGTGGCATATGACACCTGGCAGAGAGGACTTTGTTATAACGGCGATATTTTTACAAAGGAGAATTATGAGATGCTTGTAAAGCAGTTTCCGGCGCTAAAGGCTGTGATGCTTGGACGGGGGCTGTTGTCAGACCCGTTTCTCATTGCAAAGCTAAAGGATGAGACGCTCCCGCCAGAGGATGAACGGAGAAGGAAGCTTCGGGCATTCCATGACCGGCTGTTTTCCGAGTATAAAGAGGTACTGTCAGGAGACCGCAATCTGCTATACAAAATGAAGGAGTTTTGGTTTTATTTATTGGAAAGCTTTGAGGACAACGAGAAGCCGAAAAAAAGCATGCGAAAGTGTGAGCGGCTTTCCGAGTATCAATACATTGTGGACGAGTTATTTACGGGACACGGACTAAAATAGAACTATGTTTCGGGTTATGCGGAGAAAGAGGCAGACAAATTGTTTGATTTTTCCTGATATTGTCATTATCGAATGGGGTTGACGAATGAAAAAAGCAGAATTTTTTTATGGATTGTCAGCGGAGCAGTGTTTTTTTGGTATCTGTTCATAGCATATCTGCCTCATTGTGATGAAGAGGTAATGCAAGATGATGATAAGCTATCTAAAATACGTGGAGAAATGGTCGGGATGATTTTTCAAGGGTTTCATCTTTTACCAATGCTCACTGTTGAAGAAAATATTCTGATGCCGGGAAGATTTGCCGGTAAAAAGACGAACGAAAAGGATGTCAAAGAGCTTATTGAGAAACTATCCCTCAGTGGTAGAGAAAAACACCTCCCATCCGAATTGAGCGGAGGTCAGCAGCAAAGAGTCGGCGATAGGACGGGCGATAATAAACAAATCGGAAATTTTGTTGGCGGATGAACCTACAGGTAATCTTGACAAAAAAACAAGCAACGAAATCATGAATCTTTTAGTAAATAGGAAAAATGAGTATGACATGACGCTGGTTATCGTTACCCATAGTGCAAAAATTGCAGCAATGGCAGATCGAAGAGTCATCATGGAAGATGGAAAATCTCAGGCAGCCACCATTTCAGGATTTTATGAATTTAATACGGATAACTTCTTTGACACGGAAGTTTTTAAGATAGCGAATGAGACAGATAGCTTTCAAGAGGAACTGGTCTACCTCCGACAGAAAAAGCTTATCGAAGCAGAACGGTTTTTGACTATCCCGATCAAGGGGATTGCCGATAGCGATTTGTATGGTCAGTCCTTATTGAACCCTGTTATTATTCTGTCGGAAGAATATTACAAGAAAAATCTCATTAATGATTTTGAATGGGGGAGCACTATAGATGTAACTTTGGAAGAGGACTGGAAACTTAGCGATATTGCTGACAATATAAAGATACTTGGTTACTTTGGAAGTATGGATTACCTTGCTTCCAGCCGTACAAGCATGGAAGCAAACGAATTAATAATTGGTCTGCTCTATGTTATCGTTATTCTTGCGGCATTGATTGGTTTTATAATAATAATGTGTACAATGATGATTGAGTGGGAAATATCCCAAAAGGAATATGCAATTTTAAAATCAATTGGTGCAACAACAAGAAAGGTACAATACGTTATTTTGACAGAAAAGGCAGTTATCTGTCTTGCCTCATGTATATCAGGAGTGTTTTTTGGAATTATTATGGAGAGAGTACTCATGAAAGCTGCAATAAAAGGAAATGCACTTCCACTGAATATACCTGTTGCAGAAATTTTTATGGCAATTGCTGTAATGTTGGGAGTGACTGCAGTTTCAACAATAATTCAGTCATGGAGTCTGAAAAAAATGAATCTTTCTGAAGTTATGAACAAATCTATATAACTTTGTATGATTCATGGTAGCTCCGCAAAAGCTAAAAAATCAAAAAATGCTTGCATTTCAAAAAAAACTATGGTATAATCTTCGATTGTGAGACGGGATGTTCCGCTGTACCGGAAGCCGGTAGTAAGAATGTCTTAATTTATAAGGAGGTCGCAACATGAACGACATTATTAAAAACATTGAGGCAGCACAGTTAAAGGCTGAGGTTTCTGATTTCAACGTAGGTGATACCGTTAGGGTTCACGCAAAGGTAAAAGAGGGAAACCGTGAGCGTATCCAGATTTTTGAGGGAACTGTTTTGAAGAGACAGAACGGTGGTGCAAGAGAGACTTTTACGGTAAGAAAGACATCCAATGGTGTTGGTGTTGAAAAGACCTGGCCGTTACATTCCCCGATTGTTGAGAAAATCGAAGTGGTAAGACATGGTAAGGTTCGTAGAGCAAAGCTCACTTATCTTCGTCAGAGAGTGGGTAAGAAGGCTAAGGTTAAGGAAATCGTAAAATAAGAAGGCAAAAGGGACAATATTGATTGTCCCTTTTTCTAACTGGAAAGGGTATGCTATGGCTGGGTACGATTTTGATTTAAGCGATAACAGAAAAAGCAGAAGACGAAAAAAGATGTTTTTTCAGGCAGGAACATTGTTGCTGGAAACGGTGGCAGTGATTGTACTTGCTTTTTTTGCCGTGCGTTTTTGTCTGGAACGTACCACAGTGCCGGGGGATTCCATGATGCCGACGCTAGAGG
>CAZCON010000258.1:0-2987 GCA_964500085.1 uncultured Lachnospiraceae bacterium | reverse complement strand
CATCCGTCTATTTTTTACTGGACTTATTTCTTAGAATATATTATCATAATACATGCGAACAGGCAGCGCGGCACCGACATACCGCCCGCTTCTGCCCATTGCATATCACTTTCATAGAAAACATGGAGGCTGCCTATGACAGAGCAAAACCTTACCCTGCTTACCGACTTTTACGAGCTCACCATGATGCAGGGCTATTATAAAACCGGTCAAAACGACACTGTTGTTTTCGACGCTTTTTACAGAAGCAATCCTTCCGGTGGCGGCTACGCCATTTGCGCCGGATTAGAGCAGGTCATTGACTACATTAAAAATTTGCACTTTGATTCCAGGGATATCGCATACCTGCGGAGCTTAAACTATTTTGACGAGGACTTTCTTGCTTACCTTGCCGGCTTTCGTTTTACCGGCAGCATCTACGCCATTCCGGAGGGCAGCGTCGTGTTCCCGATGGAACCTCTTGTGAAAGTCATTGCTCCAATTATGGAAGCGCAGCTTGTAGAAACCGCCATCCTGACTATGGTAAATCATCAGAGTCTGATTGCCACCAAGGCTTCCCGCGTGTGCTATGCCGCCCGCGGTGCCGGCGTGATGGAGTTTGGTTTACGCAGGGCGCAGGGGCCGGACGCAGGCACCTACGGAGCAAGAGCAGCCATGATTGGCGGCTGCATTGGCACAAGCAACGTACTGGCGGCAAAGCTGTTTCAGGTTCCGGCACTCGGCACCCATGCCCACAGCTGGATTATGAGCTTTGAAGATGAATTAACGGCGTTTCGCAAATATGCCGAGCTTTATCCGCAGAACGCAACGCTTCTGGTAGATACCTATGACACCCTTCACTCCGGTGTTCCAAATGCCATCCGGGTATTTACCGAGCTGCGGGATGCCGGAAGGATGCCGGAGCACTACGGCATCCGGCTTGACAGCGGCGACCTTGCCTATCTGTCAAAGAAAGCAAGAAAAATGCTGGATGAAGCAGGCTTCCCGGATGCCTCCATCTGTGCCTCCAGCGATTTGGACGAATACCTGATTGAATCCTTAAACTCGCAGGGTGCGTCCATCAATTCCTGGGGTGTTGGCACAAATCTCATCACCTCCAAGGACTGTCCGGCCTTCGGCGGCGTTTATAAATTAGCTGCCGTACAAAAGGAAGGAATGTTTTTACCAAGAATCAAGCTTTCCGAAAACCCGGCAAAAATTACAAATCCGGGCAATAAAACGGTGTTCCGCATTTACGACAGGGAAAGCGGAAAGATTAAGGCAGACGTAATCGCATTTGCAGACGAAACCCTAGAAGAAAGCAAGCCATTGTTACTGTTTGACCCGATTGCCACATGGAAAAAAACGCTGTTGGAACCAAGCACCTATACGGTACGGGAGCTTTTGGTTCCGATATTCCAAAACGGCGTATGCGTATACGAATCCCCGTCTGTCATGGAAATCCGGGATTACTGCGCCAGAGAAATGGCGACCCTCTGGGATGAAACCAAACGCTTTGTCAATCCGCAGGAAGTGTACGTTGACCTTTCTGAGCGTCTCTATCAGACAAAGCAGGAGCTGTTGGATACCATTCACAAGAAAAACAAGCGTCACTAAAAACACAGGAAAAAGAGGAACATTATGAAATACCATTTGCATTCTTTTACCATACCGGTTTTGGCATATACCGTGTGTCTTGTTCTTATGGCAGGAGGCTGCCGGAAGGAACTGCCGTCAGATATTGATACTGCTCCGTCCCTTTCCATGACCGGCACTCCGACCCCAAAGACATCGGCTGACACCAGTACCGAAAAGCCGACGGTGCCGGGAGCCACTGCCACGCCAACGCCGGCAGCCGCCACGCCAACACCGGAAGCCGACGCTCCGGTTTTAGTCAACACCGACACCTCTACGGTCACCTTTTTAGTCAACAGGGAATATCCCCTGCCGGAGGATTATGTACCGGAGGGATTAACGACACCGGAGGTTTTGTTTCCGTTCTCCGACACAAGCATCGACAAAGCAAAAATGACTCCGGAGGCAGGTGCGGCGCTTGTGCGCCTGTTTGATGCGGCTTATGACGAAGCCGGGCTGACACTGTACGGCGTTTCCGCTTATCGTTCCTATGCCCGCCAATACACCATTTACGCAACAAATCTGATTGTCTACGGCACAGCCCACACCAACCGCTATTCAGCAGCGCCGGGCAGAAGCGAACACCAGACCGGCCTTGCCATCGATATTTCCTGCGCTTCAGAGGGCTTCGGTCTGGAAGACACGTTTGCCGACACTCCGGAAGGTATCTGGGTTGCCCAAAACGCCCACCGCTTTGGTTTTATTCTTCGTTACCCGAAGGATAAGGAGCACATCACCGGCTACAGCTATGAGCCGTGGCACATCCGCTATGTCGGTACGGAGCTTGCCGCACTGCTTTACGAAACCGGACTTACTTTAGATGAATATTACGGTGTCTCGCCGGTTCTCACAGCAGAATATCTCGATGTGACACCGCTTATTGACACTACTGCGGAAAGCTATCTTTCCATTTACAGACAATACTACCCGGCATCCAATTAAGGAGGAGCTTTATGAGAACCATTTTAGCCATACTTCATATATCCCTGTTTTTTATTACATTTTTTCCGGCATGTCTGCTGCTGCTATTGCTACGCAAATTTAACCGCCGTCTTGCCAGCCGCATTTCCCAGTGTATCGTACGCGGAGCCTTTCGCTTCGCCATGTGGCCGGGCGGTATGCGTCGTATCGTTGTTGGCGTAGAAAATATCCCAAAGAATACCCCGGTTTTGTATGCTGCAAACCACCGTGGTCTTTTGGACGCTGCCATCGGCTACATTGCCGTTCCTAATCTGACCGGCTTTGTGGCAAAGAAGGAAATCAAAAAAGTACCATTTTTAAACCTTTGGATGCTCAATGTAAACTGCCTGTTCCTGGATCGTTCCGACATCCGTCAGGGAATGAAAACCATTCTGACCTGTGTTGACTATATC
>CAZCON010000257.1:0-2998 GCA_964500085.1 uncultured Lachnospiraceae bacterium | reverse complement strand
TTGATACCGTCTGCTATGAATTTGACCTGTCCAAGCCAATCTGGCTGGACTCCACGGTTGCAGATTTTAAAAAGCACGACCGTACCCGGTTTTATCAGGACAATTTTGTGGACAAAATTGACTTTGATTTTTTGGAAATTCATGTCATCGAAGAGGACTGAACACAAAAAAAGAGCCTGACGCTCTTCAAAGACCGTGCGCCCTGCTTTGAACGCCTGTCACAATCGTTACTCTGACAGTTAACTCGGCTCCGGCAACCTTACGGCACACGGAAGGTTTCGCTTAGTGCTGCTCCATTCCTGACCTGACACGGTTCACGAATTTCCGTTGCGTAAGACCAAAGCGTCAACATCACTTATCAAAGCCGGCATCGCAACAAAGCGTCCGAGGCAGAGCATCACCCCTGCTGTAGCGGATTGCAGGTACAGGGCACCGCTGACTCCCCGGCTGCACGGTATTTTAAGTATACTGGTTTTTTTGCCTTCTGTCAAGGCACAATTCAGTTTTTCCTTTCCTCTTCCGGTGTTCCTTCGCCTTTCTTCGACAGCTTTACAATCAGCTCCGTGATAGTTTCAATGGCATGATTCAAACTGCTTTCATTCATGGCAGTAATGTACCTCTCACGATTTCCATAGACCTCACGGATGGCAGAAAGCAGGGTTTCGTTTGTCACGTCCTCCTCCTTTAATACATAGGAAAAGCCCTGACGTTCAAAGGAAGCTGCATTTAAAAGCTGGTCTCCGCGGCTTGCGGCTGCGGAAAGCGGAATTAAAATATTCGGCTTTCGCAACGCCAGAAGCTCGCAAATGGCATTGGCACCGGCACGGGACACAATAAGGTCCGCCGCTGCAAATAAGTCCTTTAATTCCTGATTGATATACTCAAACTGCACATAGCCGTCCCAGCCGTCGTAAGCGGTATCCGTTTTCCCTTTTCCGCAAAGATGAATCACCTGAAACTGCTGCAGAAGCGTCGGAAGCAAATCCCGCACTGCCACATTCACAGCGGCAGCCCCCGTGCTTCCTCCAATCACAAGCAGCACCGGCTTGTTGGCGGTAAAACCGCAAAAGTCAAGCCCTTTGATTTTATTTCCGGCAAACAGCTCCTTACGAATCGGCGAACCGGTCAGTACTGCTTTGTCCTTCGGAAGATATTCCAGCGTTTCCGGAAAGTTCGCACACACCTTTGTCGCAGACGGAATGGCAAGCTTATTCGCAAGCCCCGGTGTGATGTCTGACTCATGAATGATGCACGGAATCTTACACTTCCTTGCCGCCAGCACAACCGGAACGGATACGAAGCCCCCCTTTGAAAAAACAAGGTTTGGCTTCAGCTGTTTCAGCAGCTTCTTTGCCTGTGCATACCCCTTCACCACCTTAAACGGGTCGGAAAAATTTTTTGGGTCAAAATAACGACGCAGCTTTCCGGAGGAAATGCCGTAATACGGAATTCCCTGCCCGGTAATCAGTTCCTTTTCGATGCCCTCATAGGAGCCGATATAGGAAATTTCATAGCCTGCTTCTTTCATTGCCGGAAACAGCGCAATATTCGGAGTCACGTGTCCGGCTGTTCCGCCGCCGGTAAATACAATATGCTTCATAAGGCGTCATGCCCTCCATTCCTTTAATGCTTTCGCCAGCTGATCCGGGCAGGAGGTCGCTTTATATCCGCACCGGATACCCTCCAGGCGGGAAATCACCTCATCTGCCGGCATACCCTCTACCAGACGTGCAATCCCCTGCGTATTGCCGTTACAGCCCCCTAAAAATTTTACGTTTTTTACAATGCCGTCCTCAACATCGAAATCAATCGCCGCAGCACACACTCCGGAAGTTTTGTATCTCATGCTATTCTATGCTCCTTTTCTCCTGTTCGTGCAGTTTTCAGTCTCCGGCTGCTGCAAAAAGCAAACACCGCCGGGGGTTCCAAAATCTGCACTTATTATACGGGATGAGCCACAGAAAATCAAGTGAAATCACAGAAAGTTCATTGTGCTTTCCCTGCTTTTATGCTAAACTGAGAGGGAATACTGCTACCCGCAAAGGAGATTTTTATGAAAAAGCTTGGAATTATCGGCGCAATGGAGGAAGAGGTTGCGCGCTTAAAGGAACATATGACGGAGGTTTCCGTAACCGGTCGTGCCTCCCTGACCTTTTATGAGGGAATGCTTATGGGGCTTCCGGTTGTCGTGGTTCGCTCCGGCATCGGCAAAGTAAACGCTGCCATCTGCGCCCAACAGCTGATTGATCTGTTCGGCACGGATGCCGTCATCAATACCGGCATTGCCGGCTCTTTAAATGCAAAAATCGACATCGGTGATATCGTACTTTCTACCGATGCTTTGGAGCATGATATGGATGCGGTGGCCTTCGGCTATGACGTAGGTATCATTCCGCGTATGGACACCTCTGTATTTACAGCGTCAGAGCCGCTTCGCATGCTTGCCGCAAAAGTCTGCCGCGAAGTAAATCCTGAAATTTCGGTTCATGAGGGTCGCATTGTTACCGGCGACCAGTTCATCGCCGACAGGGCAAAAAAGGAATGGCTTGTTTCCACCTTTTCCGGTATGTGTACTGAAATGGAAGGAGCAGCCATCGCCCATACCGCCCACAATAACGGCATACCGTTCCTTATTATCCGTGCCATTTCCGACAAAGCAGACAACTCTGCTACCGAGGATTACCCGACCTTTGAAGCAAAGGCGATCCAGCATACCGTAGGTCTGGTATGCGGTCTGGCAAAGGAACTGGCATAATTGCGCCGCCGGGTGCATCCTAAGAAAGGCAGCCTCCCGCACAGAGACGCTGCCTTGTTTTCTTTCCTGTACAACGGCAATCCGTTACGCACGCTGTACGCCAAAGCCTAAATCTTCAATTTCTTCCATCGCTTTTGCAACTACCGCATCGTCTCCTTCTACAGCTACAGTCTTTGTCTCCAGACTTACCTCATGAGCGATACCCGCCTCGCCCAACGCCTTCTCAATTCTTGCGACACAGCC
>CAZCON010000256.1:0-3011 GCA_964500085.1 uncultured Lachnospiraceae bacterium | reverse complement strand
GGTTGAAAATGTAAGTGATGAGACGCTTTCCCGTGCGCTTGGTACGGTTTTTTCCGAGCCGCCGGTAGATTTTGTATATGAGGAGTGTTTTCCGGTATATCTGGAGGATACCATATTTTCAGTAGAGTATCTGCCGGGACAGTTTGACCAGAGGGCAGATTCCGCAGAGCAGTGTGTGAAGCTGTTAAATGAGACAGAGGAACCGGTGATTCGCTCTGCTACCACCTATGTGTTGTCCGGCATTTTAGAAAAGGAAGAGGTAGAGGCAATCAAGGCATACTGCATCAATCCTGTAGACTCCAGAGAAGCGTCTGAGGAAAAGCCGGAGACGTTAAAGACGGTGTTTGAGGATCCTGCAGACGTGAGAATCTTTGAAGGGTTTGCAACTATGCCGGAGACACAGTTAAAGGAGCTTTACGATTCCTTAAATCTTGCGATGACCTTCCGTGACTTTTTACATATTCAGAATTATTTCCGTGACGATGAGAAGCGTGACCCGTCCATGACGGAAATCCGTGTACTGGATACCTACTGGTCCGACCACTGCCGTCACACCACGTTCCTTACAGAGCTTACGGACGTGAAATTTGCAGAGGGCGATTACACGGCTCCGATTCGTGCTTCCTATGACAAGTATGTGGAAGCGCGTGAGATTTTATATAAAGGCAGAGACGATAAGTTTATTTCGTTAATGGACCTTGCACTGGTTGGCATGAAGAAGCTTCGTGCAGAAGGAAAGCTTGACGATATGGAGGTTTCTGATGAAATCAATGCCTGCTCCATTATTGTCCCGATTGAGATTACCAGACCGGATGGAAAGAAGGAAACTGAGGAATGGCTCATTTTCTTTAAAAATGAAACCCACAATCATCCGACCGAGATTGAGCCGTTTGGTGGCGCTGCAACGTGTCTGGGCGGCGCTATCCGTGACCCGTTGTCCGGGCGCGGCTATGTATATCAGGCAATGCGTGTGACCGGTGCGGCTGACCCGACGCTTCCGATTGCGGAGACGTTAGAGGGAAAGCTGGCACAGCGCAAGCTTGTGACGGGTGCAGCCTCCGGCTACAGCTCTTACGGTAATCAGATTGGTCTTGCAACCGGTCTGGTCGATGAGATTTATCATCCGAACTATGTGGCAAAGCGTCTGGAAATCGGTGCGGTTATGGTGCAGCTCCGAGAAAGAATGTAATTCGGGAAAATTCCGATCCGGGCGATATTATTATTCTGATGGGTGGCAGAACCGGACGCGACGGCTGCGGCGGTGCAACCGGTTCTTCCAAGGCACATACTACCGAGTCGATTCATACCTGCGGTGCAGAGGTGCAGAAGGGAAATGCGCCGACCGAGCGTAAGCTGCAGAGATTGTTCCGCAGAGAAGAGGTTGCGCGCCTGATTAAGAAGTGTAACGATTTTGGCGCGGGCGGTGTATCCGTTGCAATCGGTGAGCTTGCAGACGGTCTTCGCATAGAGCTTGACAAGGTTCCGAAGAAGTATGCGGGTCTCGACGGTACGGAGCTTGCAATCTCTGAGTCTCAGGAGCGTATGGCAATCGTGGTTGACGCAAAGGATGTGGATAAGATGCTTGCGTTTGCTGCGGAAGAAAACTTAGAGGCAGTTCCGGTGGCTGTTGTGACCGAGGAACCGCGTCTGGTGCTTGTCTGGAGAGGCAAGGAGATTGTAAACATTAAGCGTGCATTCCTTGATACGAACGGCGCACATCAGGAGGCAACCGCCGAGGTTACGATGCCGAAGAAGGAAGATAGCTACTTTAAGAAGGGCGCTTCCTACACCGCTTCCCGTATTACAAGAAAGACGGCAAAGGGGGAAACGGTGCTTTCCGGGAAAACGGGCATTACGGGCGAGTGGCTTTCAATGCTTGCCGACTTAAATATTTGCTCTAAGAAGGGCTTAGTGGAGATGTTTGACAGCTCCATCGGTGCAAACACGGTAACGATGCCATATGGCGGTGCTTATCAGATGACCCCGGTACAGACGATGATTGCAAAGGTTCCGGTACTGGACGGGGACAGCGAAGCCGTTTCTATGATGAGCTATGGCTTTGACCCGTATCTTTCGAGCTGGAGCCCGTATCACGGTGCAGTTTATGCGGTGATTTCCTCCGTGGCGAAGATTGTAGCTGCAGGCGGTGACCATACGAAGATTCGCTTTACCTTCCAGGAATACTTCCGTCGTCTGGGAACGGACCCGAAGCGCTGGGGCGAGCCGCTTGCCGCACTTCTTGGTGCATTTGAGGCACAGGTGCAGCTTGGTCTTCCGTCCATCGGCGGTAAGGACAGTATGTCCGGTACATTCCAGAACATTGATGTACCGCCTACGTTGGTATCCTTTGCCGTAGATATGGCAAAGACCTCTGATGTAGTAACAGGCGAGTTTAAGAAACCGGGCAATGTATTGGTGAAGTTTGCCATGAAGAAGGACGCGTATGAGCTTCCGGATTATGCGGCATTTGCAGAGCAGATGAGTAAGATTACAAAGCTTGCCCAGAGCGGAAAGCTTGCTTCCATGTATGCGCTTGGCGCAAAGGGTATTGCAGAGGCAGTTTCCAAGATGGCGTTTGGAAATCGTTTTGGTGCGGTTATTTCTGACGCTGTCAGCAGAAGAGAATTGTTTGCTCCGGCCTATGGCGAAATCCTTGCAGAGGTTTCAAAGGAGTGTCTGGAAGCATTAAATGAAAGCGGTGTTGTTTATAAAACTGTTGGTACGGTAACGGAAGCTCCGGTATTCTTATACGGTGGCGAAACCATTACCATGAAGGACGCGCTGGCCGCATGGACCAATACCTTAGAGAAGGTATTTCCGACCCGCTCCGGCGTGAAGGAAGAAAAGATAGAGCATCCGCTGTTTGATGCAAAGACGGTTTATGTGGCAAAGAATAAGGTGGCAAAGCCGCGTGTATTTATTCCGGTATTTCCGGGTACAAACTGTGAGTACGATACGATGCGTTCCTTCCGTGACGCAGGCGCCAAGGTAAGTACCGTAGTATTCCGTAA
>CAZCON010000255.1:0-3020 GCA_964500085.1 uncultured Lachnospiraceae bacterium | reverse complement strand
ATAATATAGTTTTCGCATCCAGAAAACACTCCTTTTTACGATATTCGCTTCTCGTTGCTTGTTTGAAGTAAAGTTTATCACAGCATGGTACAGGTTGTCAAAAGTTTTTGCTTTCCTCTCCTAAGGAAGCCTTTTCACGACCCACAGGACTTATAATTTCTTACCCCCAAGCACCAGACCCCGTAACAAACCGCCAGAAACACTACGATTCCCAACGGGTACAGTCCCAATATCCAACGCGTACTTTTTCCAAGCAAAAACTGTAACGGATAGTACTGAATCAGCGTGTACGGAACAATATAAGTACAAAACCGAAGAATCCCCTTTCCGTAAACATCAATCGGATATCTCCCATGGGTTTTTGCTCCATAGGTCAGTATATTGATAATGGTGGTATCCTCAATGGTAAAAAAGCAACTGCACGCTCCCAGCATAAACAATCCAATAAACAAAAGCGTCCCGCCCACAATCATAAGAAACAGCGTCACTACCGTCATAACGCTCCATGCCATCCGGCTGTGCCGGATTCCAAGCCCAAGTGTGATAATTGCGGTAAGCATCGGTCCGGTTCTGCCGATTTCAAACCGCGTGCCGATGATTTGTAATATCGGACTGCACGGGCGAAGGAGCATCCGGTCAAACTCTCCGCTTTTTACCATACCCGAAAACGCCTTAAACCCATTTCCAAACAGCTCTGCCAGAGTAAAGGACATTTGTATCACAGAAAAGCAGAGCAGTACATCCCCATAAGAATAGCCCTTGATTTCTTCCAGTCCGTCAAACAAAAACCTAATGGCAACAAATTCGGTCAGAGAAATCAACGAACGTCCGAGTAACATAAGCAGAAACGACAGTTTATACTCCAACACGCTCCGGATACAGATCGACACATAATGCCAATATAAAGAAATCCTTTTTCTCACACGCATTTCATCAGCCCCCCTGTACCACAATTTTCTTTTCAACACATTTCCAGACAAGCTTTCCTGCAAGAAGCAACGCCACAAACCAAACTGCCTGCATCAAAATCATACGAAAGCAAGCATTTCCCGCCAAATCCCCACAATAAATACGAAACGGCACATTCTGCATATAGGCAAAGGGCAGCAGCTCCGCCAGCTTTAAGTATGGTTTTGGGAAAAAAGGAAGCGGAATCACATTTCCCGAAAAAAAGTCAATAGAGCCCATAAGCACCATACGCCATCCCTGTGGGGAAATTGTAAAAAAGCAAAGCATGTACACCAGCATACAAAACGCTACCGTCACACCTACACCAAGCACCATTGCAAGAAGAAACAAAAAAAAGGCTTCTATGCTGACCGGCAATCCCATCCGGTACGGCTTTGGCATCAAAAAAGCACAAAGTAACACCGGCAAACACCGAAGAAGGCTTTCAGAAACTCTTCCTCCCACAATGCGGGAAAACCACATGGAATATACCGAAACCGGACGACAAATCTCATAGGAAATCCCGCCGTCCCGAATCATTGCAAAAATGTCATTGTCCGCTGCCCAGACTCCAAACAGTGCCAGAAAAGCTTCCTTAAGCCAAATATAGGAAACAATGGACGGATAGTCCATCGGCAGGTTTTCGCCCATTGCTTCTGCGATTGCCTTATATGCCAGACATTCCATCAGCCCCCAGACAACCTGCGTAGTCAGTGCCGTCACCGATGCCATCCGGTACTTCACTCCCGTGGCAAAACGGAGTTTAAAAAATAATAGATATTTTTTCATGGCACCCTCCTATAGAATATCCAGCTTTTTGTATAGGGCTGCCATCACGTAATCAAGGTTCAACGTCCCCTGCGCCGACTTTCCTTCTTCCTCCGCCATAGCCTCCGGTTCCGATATTTTCTTCCCCTCTATCTTGCCTTCCGCCTCACTCTGCAGGGCTGCCATGCGAAGGTCTTGTAAATTACCATCCAGCAATATCTGCCCTTTTCCGATGAGAATTACCCGCTCTGCGATTGCCTCAATATCCTGCATGTCGTGCGTCGTCAGAATAACCGTAGTTTTATGCTCCCGATTCATTTTTTTCACAAAATCGCGCACTGCCAGCTTTGACACGGCATCCAGACCGATGGTAGGCTCGTCCAGAAACAAAAGCTTCGGTTCATGGAGTAAGGATGCAGCCACCTCGCAACGCATCCGCTGTCCTAACGACAGCTGTCTTGTGGGCGTTTTCAGAAGTTCGGATAACTGCAGCAGCTCCGTCAGTTCCTCCAGTTTATGCTTGTAATTGGGAGTGGAAATAGAATAGATTTCCTTCAAAAGCTCAAAGGAATCTATCACGGGAATATCCCACCACAGCTGAGAACGCTGTCCAAACACAACACCGATACGGCGCACATGCTCGGTTCGGTTCTTCCATGGAATCCGCCCATCTACCGTGCAGCTTCCGGAATCCGGTGTTAATATTCCGCTTAGAATTTTGATTGTGGAGCTTTTTCCTGCCCCATTGGGACCTATGTAGCCTACCATTTCGCCATCCTTAATGGTAAAGCTCACATCCTGCAGCGCATGAATGACCTCATGCTCCCTGCGAAAAAGAGATTTACAGGCTTCTGAAAAGCCTGCCTTTCGTTTTGCAACCTTGTACGACTTGCATACATGTTCCATCGTAATCATTGTTACTTCCTCCTGGTAGTTATACTTTGCGGTGCCCAAAAACACCATATCTTGCCAGGTCGGTCTGGCTTTGCCGGATTTTGCCGTTCAAATACCAATGGTCCTACTCGTAAAAAAGACAGTATGACGATACAGCTCAAACCGTAATACTGTCTTTTTATACTTTTTTCCGTCTCGTATAAAATACATTTTATGATGTTGGAGCTTCATTATAGCATGGCGCTTGAAACATGTCAACTTTATAGCTTAGATTTATTCGCCTTATATGAGCGCGTCCTGAAGTAATATGTTGTAGTTGTCTTATGAGATTTTCTTTCTTACCATTCTGAAATTATTTGCGCTTTTGCAAGGTTTGGAAAAGCGTTCTTTGCGCCTTTATGCCTTTATGT
>CAZCON010000254.1:0-3051 GCA_964500085.1 uncultured Lachnospiraceae bacterium | reverse complement strand
CAGT
The DNA here is from genome assembly GCA_964500085.1 of uncultured Lachnospiraceae bacterium. GTDB lineage: Bacteria > Bacillota > Clostridia > Lachnospirales > Lachnospiraceae > SIG307. Next base: position 3,047 of record CAZCON010000254.1, on the reverse strand, counting down.
ACCGCCGCATCAGAGGTGCTTTTGAAAATGGTACTTTGACCGGTAAGGGTCGTTCCTATGGCGGCTCTTTAATTCGTCCGGAGGCTACCGGTTACGGCGCAGTTTACTACCTTTGCGAAGTATTAAAGCATGAGGGCGAGACGATTAAGGGCAAGACCGTTTCTATTTCCGGTTTTGGTAATGTGGCATGGGGCGCAGCTAAGAAGATTGCAGAGCTTGGCGGCAAGGCAGTTACTCTGTCTGGTCCGGATGGCTATATCTATGACCCGGACGGTATTGTTACCGAAGAAAAGATTAACTATCTCCTTGAGATGAGAGCTTCCGGTCGCGATAAGGTTCAGGATTACGCAGATAAGTTCGGTTGTCAGTTCTTCCCAGGACAGAAGCCGTGGGGACAGAAGGTAGATATCGTGATGCCGTGTGCAACCCAGAACGATGTCAACCTTGACGAAGCAAAGAAGATTGTTGCAAATGGCGTAAAGTATTATATCGAGGTTGCAAATATGCCGACGACAAACGAGGCTTTGAAGTTCCTGATGGAGCAGCCAAACGTAATCGTTGCTCCGTCCAAGGCAGTCAACGCAGGCGGTGTACTTGTTTCCGGTCTTGAGATGAGCCAGAACAGCGAGAGATACAGCTGGACCGCTGAAGAAGTTGATGCAAAGCTTCATCAGATTATGATTGGTATCCACGATGCTTCCGCTGCCGCAGCTGCTGAGTACGGTTTGGGCTACAATCTTGTTGCAGGTGGTAATATTGCAGGCTTCTTAAAGGTTGCTGATGCAATGTTGGCGCAGGGTGTGTTCTAAAACATAAAATAAAAAGTCCATAAAGTCAGGAAACACGCATGGTTGATGCATTTCTCCATGCGTGTTTTTCGCGTAAGCAAAGTGAGCATAGAGCTTTTGCACGCATGAGAAGAATGCGTAAGCAAAAGCGAAATGCGAACGAGCCCGCGACGAAGTGACGAAGTCACTGAGTTGAGGGGAGAGCGAAGCGAGGCTTACGCGAAAAAAAGAAAAAGCAAAGTGAGCATAGAGCTTTTGCACGCATGAGAAGAATGCGTAAGCAAAAGCGAAATGCGAACGAGCCCGCGACGAAGTGACGAAGTCACTGAGTTGAGGGGAGAGAATAATATTGACAAATTGATGGTTCGAGATGATAATAGAGATAGAGAGGAAGCGATAAAAAGGAGTTGAAGAACTATGCATTTTGTGGAATTAAAGCTATGTGAAAAGGTCGGAACTGTATTGGAAGAATGTAACAATATGTATCAGGATAGTCTTCAATTACTTTATATATGGATGGATTCTGAAATATTTGAAAGAATTATAGATGGAGATGTGGCATTGGGTTCCTAGGCAAAATCTTATATAGCAAGAGTTTTTGTAAATGAGAATAAGAGTCGCCCGGAACTTATGCAATCGAAAAAGGCAATGCCAAAGGAAACCATGTTTTGGATTGGATATTTGATTACGTATTGGTGTTTTGAGTATCAGGAAATGCCAAGAGCAATTTTGAAACGATATGATATGGAAAGTATTGTATATTCTTATGAGGTTTTACATTCTTTAAGTGTCAAGTCTGCAATAGAAAAAATAAAGGAGGATTACTTTCACGGCTGAAATAAAAGTTTATCATGGCTCGAATTGTGAAGTGAAAGAGCCTTCCCTTTCCTATGGGAGAGAAGATGCTGATTTTGGAATTGGGTTTTATGTCACAACTGATGTTGAGATGGCAGAAAAGTGGGCAGCTAGAAGAAGGAATCCTATTATAAGTGTTTACACAGTAGATTTAGACAGTTTGAATGGCTTGAAATTCGGGTTGAAAAAGGATGGTTGGACTTTGTAGTACAAAACAGAAGTGGATATAAGCGTGTAGAGATTGATTTGTGTGAGATTGATTATATTAAGGGGGCTACTGGCGATGACAGACTTTTTGCAGTGGTAGAACAATATGAAAGCAATTTGTTGGATGCAGATACTGCAGTCAAAGCTATGAATGCCATGAAAATAGGGGAACAGATTGCCTTGGTTTCGAAAGAGAGTATCGCCGAGCTAGAGCTTTGCAATTCATATCGCTTATCGGTGGAACGAAAAGCGGAGTTAAAGAATATGCTTGGTGCAATGAGGAAAGAGACAAATGAAATAGTAGAAAAAATTTTGAGGGATAGGGTAAAAGAAGAAAACGGGAAGCCGGGACTGCTGCCGACTTTTAGGAAGAAAAGAGCTTTTATCGGAAATGATATCGGATTATAGAGTCGCGGAAACGGTGCAAAATGCGGTGCTCCGGCAGAATTTTCGGGTTTTCTATCAGGGAGGACGGTCAGCGGAGCTTCTGAAATAAACCAGTTGGCTTATTGATTATTAAACTAAAAGCAGAAAAGTAAAATACGGAGGTATGTTATGGAAGAAAATCAGAAGAAAGGATTTCGCAAGAATCCGATTGTGACATCGATTTATACGGCAGACCCGGCACCTATGGTGTATGGGGATACGCTGTATTTGTACACCAGCCACGATGAGGATGAGTTGGTCAATGATTTTTATACCATGTTGGATTGGTATTGTTTCAGCACTAAAGATATGGTGAACTGGGAGCAGCATGGTCCGATTTTTTCACTGGACGATATCAGCTGGGCGGATGACAGAGCATGGGCACCGCAAGCCGTAGAACGAAACGGAAAGTTCTATTTGTATTGTCCGGTACATAAGAAGGACGGCGGAATGGCCATTGCGGTGGGTGTATCCGACTGCCCGACAGGACCGTTTACGGATTTGGGCTATCCGCTGGTGGATGAAGGTGACTGGAACGATATCGACCCGACGGTTTTCATTGATGATGACGGACAGGCCTATCTTTATTTCGGAAATCCGGAGCTTCGGTATGTGCTTTTAAACGAGGATATGATTTCCTATAATAAGGAAGTCGGTGTGGTAAAGATTCCGATGACGGAGGAATCCTTTGCAAAGGGCAGTCACATGACCGGTACGACCTATGGGGAAGGTCCGTGGTTCTATAAGAGAAACAATCTGTACTACATGGTA
>CAZCON010000253.1:0-3053 GCA_964500085.1 uncultured Lachnospiraceae bacterium | reverse complement strand
GACCTCTCTTTTATACGGAATCGTTACATTCACGGCGGTAAAGTTTTTAGCTGTCATAAATTCTTTCAATTCTTCTCTGGAAAGCGGAATCAAATCGTAGGTATAATCTGCCAGTGCTTCGTGAATTTGTTTGGAATAGCTGTGGGATAGGTGTTCTCCCAAAAGACCATAGGTTGCCGACATGGTTGGAATCTCCTTTGCCTGAAAATAGTATGATATCAAGTATAGCATAGGAAAAATAAGTTTGCAAGGCAGGGTGTCATATTTTATGGCATGTCTCATATATTGAGGTAAGGCGGTAAAGGTGCCGGAAAGGGGGAAAGAGGATGCGTGTACTTACACTGTTACCGGAGCCGGTCAGGAAGCCGGTGCAACGGGCAGGACTTTCAGAGGAGACGGTAAGAGAGCTGCGGCTCCGGGCGGGACGCGGTCTGTATGTGGAGACGGTGGAGGGAGCGTACTTTCTCGGAAAGGATGGACGGAAGACCTATTCGGAGGAGGAGGCTTATCGCGTCACAGAGGAAACTATAAAGGGAGCAATGGAGCTGTTGACGGGATATTCCGTTTATGCCTTTGAGGAGGAGCTGCGGCAGGGATATTTTACGGTAGAGGGCGGTCACCGTATCGGTGTGGCAGGCCGTGTGGTAGCCGAAGAGGGTCACGTGCTCCGGATGAAGTATATTTCGTTTCTGAATGTTCGTATTGCCCATGAATGCAGAGGGTGCGCCGAAAAATTGTATCCTTGGCTGTATGGAGAGGGCAGACTGTATCACACGCTGCTGTTTGCACCGGCAGGGTGCGGAAAAACTACGCTTTTGCGTGATTTAATCCGGCTGTTTTCTGAAAATGGAAGGACGGTTGGCGTGGCGGACGAGCGTTCGGAGCTTGCTGCATGCCGGTACGGCGTACCACAGCATGATGTGGGGCCTTTGACCGATGTAATGGATGGCTGTAGCAAGGCAGAGGCCATGAGAATGCTGCTTCGGTCGATGACGCCGGCGGTACTGGCGGCAGATGAAATCGGCTTACCGGAGGATGTACTTGCCATACGTGAGGCAGTAGGGAGCGGCTGCAGGGTGCTTGCCAGCGCACATGGCGGAAGTCTTACAGAATTACAGCAGAATCCGATGTTAAAGGAATTGTGGGAGGAACGGAGATTTGAGCGGTATGTGGCATTGGAGCGACAGGGGAGAAGCTTTGGCGTAAAAGCAATTTATAATGCGGAGGGAGAGGAGCTTTCCGGATGGAATACATAAAAATCATCGGTGCAGTGCTCGTTATTGCGGCAGGAGCCGGCTTTGGCACATGTCCGGTACAAAAAATAACCTGTAGGACAAAGGAATGGGAGGAACTGTATTTTTGCCTGCTGCGGTTGAAAAGTGAAATTAATCATGCGGTGAAAACCTTACCGGAGGCGCTGAAGGATTCCGCCGGGGGCAGACCGGAAAAAAATGTGGGAGTATACCGGCATACGCTGTGGAGACTGGCAGAATGCATGGAGGAAGGAAAACAGGAATATGAGGTGCTGCTAAGTGGGGTGACCGAGGAAGGCTTCCGGAACAGTGTAGTAACAGCAGAGGAGGCAGAGCGTTTCCGGCAGACGTTCCGGTACCTTGGCGGGGGAGACAGGGAAAAGCAGCTGCAGTTGTTGGAATATTATGCGGAAACGGTACGGCTTGCCATTGCGGAGGAAAAACAAAAAAAGAAAGAAAAGGCGTATCTGTACCGGAGTCTCGGACTTCTAGGCGGTATTTTTCTTTCGGTAATTCTATACTAAATGCAGAAAGACGGAGGGAAACATGACAATACAGCTGATTTTTAAAATAGCGGCAGTGGGAATACTGGTTTCGGTCATCAATCAGGTGCTGAAGCATTCCGGAAGGGAAGAACAGGCTTTTTTGGTTAGTCTTGCCGGACTGCTGCTTGTACTTTTATGGATTGTACCGTATATTGCAGAGCTGTTTACAACGATTATGCAGCTGTTCGATTTATAGGCTGGGAAATAGGAGAGAGTAATGATAAAGGTAGTATTAGTCGGGCTGGTGGCGGTATTTGCCATATTGCTGCTACGGGTGGGCAGGCCGGAATTTGCGATGGCAGTGAGTCTTGGAGCCTGTGTGCTTATTTTACTGTTTGCGGGCAGTACACTGACAAAGGTCATTGAAGAACTGCAAAGTCTGTTCCGGTATATCAGACTGCCGGACGGATATTTGTCTATTTTGCTGAAAATACTTGGAATTTCGTATCTGGCAGAGTTTGGCTCAGCGCTTTGCAGGGATGCGGGACAGGCTGCCATTGCGGGGCAGATTGAGCTGGCAGGAAAGCTGGCAATACTGGTGCTTAGTATGCCGGTGGTAACCTCGTTGCTTGAGACAATCAGCAATATGACCTTATGAGGAGGGAATATGACATACGACTATTTTACCGTAGATTATTCGGGCTTGGACCAGACTGTGCAGAGGCTGTTTCCAGACGGTGAGGTTCCCGGCTTTTCTGAAATTGTAAATGGTGTGCTTGATGGGGAAATTCCGCTGTCTGAGGTGGCTTCACTATTGCTTACTTCGGGAAGAGAGGGGCTGCTTTATGGCTTTTATGGCATGAGGGATTTGCTGTTTGTAGCAATTGTAGCAGCAGTGTTTTATCTGCTTTCTCAGGTGGGAAAGCAGGGACAGGCAGCGCAGACAGGTTTTTTTGTGGCGTATCTTCTGATTGTGGCAGGAACCTTCCGGATTTATGAAGCCTCACGGAATATTGTATCGGAAGCACTGGAACAGTTAATAGAGTTTATGGAGGTGCTGCTGCCTGCCTATTGCACCGGAATTACCATTGCATCGGGAAGCTTCAGCGCATCCGTGTTTTATTCGGCTGCAATGCTTGGAATTACAGTGGTTGGACTGATATTAAAAAATGTGATATTACCGGTGATTGGTTTATATTTTCTGCTTTCTGTGCTGAACCGCATTCTGGAGGAGGATTTTTTATCACGTCTTGCAGGGTTGTTTTATTCGGTGGCAGAGGGGCTGATGAAGCTTTTGATGGCAGCGGTGCTTGGC
>CAZCON010000252.1:0-3067 GCA_964500085.1 uncultured Lachnospiraceae bacterium | reverse complement strand
GTTCATGATGATACAGTGCGCCATCCATCACATTTTCTACAAAGGAAAAATGCTTTAAAATTTCAGCGCCTCTCGTCACATGAGACTTCATAATGTCGTACTCCTCATCGCTCAGCCGTCCCGGTTTGTTCAGCACCCGGTCCGGAATTCCGATTTTCCCGATATCGTGGAGCAACGCCGTCTTTCGCAGTTTTTCCTTTTCCTCCGCACTAAATCCAAGTCTTTCTGCAATCAGGACCGAATATTCCGATACGCGGACGGAATGCTGGCTGGTGTTCTCATCCTTAGCGTCCACTGTTTTTGCAATTGTAATAATGGTTTCATTTCCCATTTTCAACTGAGTCTGCACCAATTCCAGTTCTTTTCTCTGAATATCCAGTGTTTTTTGAATCTGCGTTCTTCCAATCAGCCATGTCAAATATGCAATGGTAAGCACAAACACAAAGCCGACATAAAAGCGAAACCACCAGTAATCATAAATCTCCTTTTCCTTTTCGATATGATAAATATTTTCCACTGTCACATTCCCGTTTTTTCCATCCAGAACTGCAATATGGAACGTATACTCTCCGGTAGGAAGATTTGTATAGGTAATCCTCGACAACTCGCTCTGCGGTACAACCTTCGGCGCATTATCAAAGCCCTCCAGATAAACACTGACGTAAGGATCGCTCAGGGTGTAATTCACCACCTCCGGACTGATTTCAATTTTCACCGCACCACGTGGAACCACCGTTGTTTCCTCCCTGTCAACGGTATACACCGTATCATCCACTCGGATTGTTTTTAACAGCATCCGGTATGACCTCGTTACTGTCTCATATTGCTCCAGATTGAAATAAATCACTCCGGTATCTCCTGACAAAAACAAATTTCCGGACGCATCCAGATAGTTCCATGCATTCGGTGTCAACGCCTGATTCATTCCCTTTTTCCCATCCAGTAAGCTGTATTCCGGTTCCTCTCCTGCAAGCAGCGTTTCCTTTTCCACCACATAAATTCCTGCCGAGCTGAGTACAAAAAGCTTTGTCCCATACTCTACCACATCAAAATTATTGTAATAAGGAAACTTTTCCAGAACCCGGATTGTGCCGTCTGTTTCCATATAGCAAAGACTGTTACTGGTTACCACGTACACGCCTTTTCCGTCTGCGGTCCGCACCATCCGTAAAATAACCAGCGAGCCAAGACCATCCTTCTTTTGCAGGATGTCTGCAACCCTTCCCTCTCTGATTACGGAAATCCCGTTTCCATCCGTTCCAGCAAGCAGGCTTCCATCCTCCCGCTCAAGCAGGGACAATACCTTCGGGTTATCCAGTCCGTCTGCCTTTCCTATGGTATCCGTAATCCTCCCGTCCCTTACATAACAGATTCCCAGATCACCGGCAAGCACAACGGTACCGTCAGACAGCTCCGCTGCCGAACGGAACTTATCCCCAAGTGCTCCGTTCCTGCTGTCGTATACCGTAATTGTTCCATTCTCCTCTGCCTCAAGTACGCCCATCCCCGAGGTACAAATCCAGAGATGCTCTCTTTCGTCCACCATCAGGCAGCGGATACGCACGCCCTTCAGCCGTTCGGTTAAGAAATTCGTCTTTTGCATTGTCAGGGCACCGTCTGTCATGTCAAGCCCTTTATCTGTTCCAAAATAAAAATCGCCCTTCCAGTTTACAATGGAATTCACTACCTGTTCTTCCAGTCCGGTCTTATGATAAGCATCGCTGAATACGGATTCCGACATACACAAAAGTCCGAGTCTTGACGACGTAAACCATATATTTCCCTGATAATCCGTCAGCATATGATCTATGGAGCTGTTAAACTTATTTGTGTTAATTGCCATGTACTCATTCTCCAGAACATAGCCGACGCCATTGTCCGCACACACAAATAAAAGACCATCCTCTGAAAAGGTCAGGGATTTCACATTGGTAAGTCCCGCGCATTCAATCGCACTTTTTTTCTTAAATTCTCCCTTCCAAAGCTCATATAAATCTATGCGCCCTTCTGTTGTGCCTACATACAGACATCCGTTTGTATCAAACGTACAGCAGGTATAGGACTCTCCCTTCCGTTCCGTTGTCTTTTCCATAACAATTTCCGTGGCTCTTACCACATACAGACCGCCCTCATTCGTTACCGCAGCCACATTCCCCCTCTGGTCTGCCGAAATACTATTGGCATACGCAATCTCCGGAATGGATGCCGCCAGTGTCAGACCGCTGGAGAGCTTCAGAATAGCCAGACTCCCAGTTGTTCCAACATAATAAAAGCCATCCGAGCTTTTCGTAATACAACGCACCGCATCGGAAGGCAGTCCTTCTGCCTGTGTAATTGTGTTGGATATGCTTTCGTTAATGCAAATAGATACGCCATTGTCATTGGTGCCGATCCATAAACGTCCTTCTTCGTCCGTATACAGACAATTTGCATTCTTAACTGTTTCAAACTCCTTCATCAATTTAAATTCATTGCCGTTATAGCGATACAGACCGCCATAGGTTCCCACCCATAGGATTCCATCCTTTGTCTGTGCGATATCATTGGCAACGCCACCCGGCAAACCGTTTTCCCCGTTATACACTCTCTGCACATACGCGTCAAAATTTACTGCCTGTTCTTTTTCTTCCGCAAACGCACTCTGTACCTGCACACGTGTGGAAATCAAACCGTAAAAAAACAGTAGCACCAAAACAAATATCTTGCTTCTGCCACTGTTTCTCTTCTTTTCTTTTTCCCGATATCTGCGATAAAGCCTTACTACGGCAAATAAAACAAGCATCGTCACAACCTTGTCCAGAAAATCCATATAAAACTCACCGATGATACAGCAAAGCAACGGATAAAAGCCCAACGTCTGCAACAGCCGAATAACGCCATCCCCCCATTTATTTCCTGTCATTCCGTCATAAAACACACAATTCAATATGGTAGATACCGTTACGGAGGCCACGGTCACCAGAAATGCTGTGGAAAGTGTCTTAAACACATTTTCAATAAAGCCCTTCTTTGCACAGAACCTTCGATCTGACCTTCAACGGCGCGGATATTCAGTGGACGGCCACAG
>CAZCON010000251.1:0-3070 GCA_964500085.1 uncultured Lachnospiraceae bacterium | reverse complement strand
GTGCAAAAACGGCCCAGCGTCTTGCCTTTCATGTGATTCATATGCCGGCAGAGCGTGTGGAGCAGTTTGCAAACGCGCTTGTGGAAGCAAAGAAAAATGTACGGTATTGCAAAGAGTGCTGTACGCTGACGGATCAGGAAATTTGCCCGATTTGTGCGAAGGAGGACAGAGATCACCGTACCATTATGGTAGTGGAAAATGCCAGAGATTTGGCAGCTTATGAGAAGACCGGAAAGTATAACGGTGTGTATCACGTGCTGCACGGCGCAATTTCGCCGATGCTTGGAATCGGGCCGGCAGATCTTCGTATGAAGGAGCTGATGCTGCGCCTTCAGGGAGATGTGGATGAGGTTATCATTGCCACAAACTCCAGTCTGGAAGGCGAAGCAACCGCCATGTATCTGAGTAAGCTTATCAAGCCGTCCGGTATAAAGGTGACGAGGATTGCCAGCGGTGTGCCGGTAGGCGGAGACTTGGAGTATATTGATGAGGTAACTCTGCTTCGGGCTTTGGATGGAAGGACAGAGCTGTAGACTAGCCGGCTTCACTTTGAAACGTGTGTGCAGCAGTTTCCTTTGCAAACAGACTGAGTCCATAGCGAATGCCGAGGCAGATGCGGTCGGCAAGTGACATGACGGTATGAAGTCTTGTGGTCTGCAAAAGCATCCGGTCAAGTAAACCGGACAGGTTGACGATTCCGGTAATAAAAGCGTCTCCCACGGAAAGAAGCTCCTTGCCTACTCCGGCGCCCGGCTTCAAGGAACCGATGCCAAGGGTGTAATAGCCGATGTGGGACTGGTTTCCGAGAGATGCATCAATGGCAATGATATAAGGGTTTGTATGGCGGCAGTGGATGCTTTCAACCACTGCCGCTAAGTTTTTTGCGTGAACAGGGTGCTCCAGTGTGCCATATACGACATAGTTCCGGTGGGTATATTGCTCTAATTTATAGCCGATAATCGGTCCCAGAGAGTCGCCGGTGGCACGGTCCGAGCCGATACACAGAAAAATCAGGGTGTGGGACGCGTCCAACTGCGCCTGCAATAAGGCGGATAGGGTTTGTCCGAATTTTGCTGAAGAAGCGTAGTCCTCAGCGTTATAATAATGTATGCCAGTCAATGCTTTTTCCTCCGTCATAAAATTTCAGATGCTATAATAAAGTATTCCCGAAATGCGGGAAAATAGAAGCTTAAAATTGGGAAATTATGTAAAAATAATGAGCCATTGCGACAGAATACGCGGGCTTTTTTTGAAATTTGATGGAATATGATGCGATTAGCAGATTATTTTCGGGAATGCCGGAAACAACTTCCTTTTTGCGACAGCAGGGTTTGGCAAAAAAAACAGGTCATGTCCGTTATGATGGTGATAGCTGTTTGAAAAGCATTTGTGGAAAGGAAGGGAAGTATGGTAGAGAAAATTATGCAAAAGGACGAGGAAGAAAAGACGGGAGGAGGGAACCTGCTCTTTAAGCTGCCAAAGCATATTAAGCAGATGGGGCGGGGCGGCAACAATCCGGAGATTTACATAGAGGATTATGCGGAAGGATATTTGCGGAGACTTGCTGGGAGTGACTACACGGAGTGTCGTGCGGCAGTTCTGGTGGGCGAGTTTATAAAGGCGGAGGGGAAACGGTATGTATTCATTCGTGGAGCCATTGAGGCAGAGGACATTATGGAGGAGAATGTACCGAAATTTACTTCCGATGCGTGGGCTGCTGTATATGAAAAGATGAAGCGGTATTTTCCGCAGTATGAAGCAGTGGGCTGGTTTCTTGGCGGTCCTGAATTTTTAACGGAAATCAATGATACCGTTAAACAGACGCATGTGGATTGGTTTGGCGGAAGAGACCGTGTTCTGTACCGTGTGGATCCGGTGGAAAAGGAAGCAAGGTTTTATTTGTATGATAAGGGCGAATTGACAGAATGGCCGGGGTATTGTATTTATTATGAACGGAATGGAGAAATGCAGGATTATCTGATTTCCGGTAATCCGCTGTCTGTAGATGCAGGATACAAGGAGCCGGTTTTAACGGAAATTTCAAAAAAGGTAGGCCGAAAAGAGGAGGAAGAGACAATCCCCGAAGGATACCCTGAAGAAAAACGGATGCCGGACATACAGGAGAAAAAAGAGGGAAAAAAGGAAGCCGGGACGGGAAAAAGCGGTGGGAGGTACGGAAGCGGTCTGGTTGCGGCAGCAGCGCTTTTTGCCATTGGAGCTCTTGCACTAAGGGAAACGAGAGGACGCGAAACGGGAGGAGTGACAACAGAGCTTACGCTGTCACCGTCGCCTGTTATCACGGAAGCTGGGATAACGGATGATATTGGCACCTTTTTGGAGACCTCGGCAAAGGTGACGCTGACACCTTCGGATATACCGCAATCAGGGACATCAGAAAGTGCTTTGGCGGGAAGGTTTATTCCGACAGAGGAAACGCCATACATACCGGGACAGGACGACACGGATTCCGGACAGGCAGGAAAGGACGAAACAATTGGGGCAAAGGGAGAAAAAGAAAGAGAAATGCCGAGGGATGACCTGAAACCGACAGCTGCTCCAGAGGATAATGGCGTAATTCTTACAGATACGATGGAGCTTTATATTGTACAAAGCGGAGATACGCTTGCGGGGATTTGCAGACAGTTTTACGGAAATCTGACAAGGCTGGAGGAAATCAAGGGAATCAATCAGATTACAGATGAAAACTGGATTTATGCGGGACAGGAATTATATCTCCCATAGCCGGATTTCACAAAATGTTCACTTGTTCGACACAAATCCGACTCGAAAAAGCGATACGCTATAGTAGTGAGGTGATACGAGATGAAAAGATTACATATAAGAAAAGAAGCTGTACTTTTGATGGCGGCATTAGTGCTTGGCACGGCAGCCTGCGGTGGTGCTGAGGTACCCCGAACCAATGATACGCCGACCGCAGAAGCGGGCGCTGCAGGAAATGACGGACAGACCGGAAACGGTGAAAATGAAGCGGAAAGCAGGCAGCCGGGAGCGGAGGACGGGAGAGAGGAAGGTGTCGGACAAAATGGAGCGGTAATCACACCCTCTGCCG
>CAZCON010000250.1:0-3080 GCA_964500085.1 uncultured Lachnospiraceae bacterium | reverse complement strand
CCGTCTTACCGGTCTGTCTGTCACCGATAATCAGCTCACGCTGTCCTCTTCCAATCGGCACCATGGAATCAATCGCCTTAATACCGGTCTGGAGCGGGGTATCAACGGATTTTCTCGAAATAACACCGGATGCCACACGCTCAATCTGGCGATATTTGCTTGTCTCAATCGGACCCTTGCCGTCAATCGGCTGCCCCAGCGCATTGACAACACGACCTGCCATTGCGTCGCCTACCGGCACTTCTACAACACGCCCTGTTGTCTTTACGGTATCTCCCTCGCTGATATTGCCCATATCGCCAAGAAGAACCGCACCTACATTATCTTCCTCGAGGTTTAGTACCATGCCGTAAACCTCTCCCGGAAACTCTAAAAGCTCGCCCTGCATCGCCTTCTGTAATCCGTGGATACGCGCGATACCGTCAGCGACCTGAATTACCGTACCGACATCAGACACCTCAAGCTTTGTACTATACTTCTTGATTTGTTCTTTGATGACGGAACTGATTTCCTCCGGTCTTAAATTCAAGGTAAAAGCACCTTCTTTCTAAAATGTTTTTCAAACCTGTATCTGTTCTCCGGCTCGTCCTACGGCAACTGAAGTCTGGACAGACTTCCTGCCATACGTTCCAGTTTCGACCTGACACTTGCATCCACCACACGGTCTCCGATGCGAATCACCATCCCGCCGATGAGTCCGGCATCTGTAGAATACTGCATTTCAAAGCTTTCATACTCCGTCTGTGCCAGAAGCTTCTCTTCAATACGCTTCTTCTGATCTGCCGAAAGCTCCGTTGCTGAAACCACACTTGCCACACCGATTTTCCGGTACTCTCTTACCTTATCCAGAAAATTTGCAAACACCGCCGGAATCTCAGCGCATCTGCCCTTTTCCACAATCACGGCAAGAAGTCCCGTTATGGCATCATCAAACCTTCCGCCAAAAACCTGTTCCACCACGGAACGCTTTTCTTCCTTGGTAATCTTCGGATGAGTCATAAACTCCATAAACTCCGGATTTCCCGAAAATGCAGCTCCTGCTGCCTTAATCTGCTCCGTCCATGCGTCGATACTGCCCTTCTCAACGGCCAGCTCAAACAATGCCTCTCCATAAACATCAGCCGCTAATTTTGCCATGTATCATCACCCATTTCATTCAATGCCTCGTCAATTAACTGCGCCTGTTTTTCTTCATCAAGAGAAGAAGCTACCAGTTTTCCGGCCATTACCGTTGCTACGGCTACCATCTCCTGCTTTACTTCATCCTTCATCTTGTTCTTTTCTAACTCAATTTCGCGGCTTGCGCGCTCCATAATGCGGGTCGCCTCTGCCTTTGCTTCGTTTACAATTTCGTCCTCACGCTTCAACGCTTTCCTGCGTCCTTCGCTCAAAATTGCCTCAGCTTCCTTATCGGCCGCCTTTAATTTTGCATCGTATTCTGCCTTAAAGCTCTCTGCATCTTCCTTTTCCTTTGCCGCCTCTGCCATCTCATTCGCAATTTTCTCCCGGCGCTTGTTCAGCAAATCTCTTGCCGGATTAAACAGAAGATAGGACAGCAACACAAACATAAAGCCGACTGCCAAAAGCAAAATCAGGGAATCCAGTAAAAGCTGTGGGCTGAGTCCGAAAATGTAACCTTCCATACTAGGCTCTGCCTCCGCTTCCAAAAAAGCAAGGCGCGCGCCTGCGGTAAATAGTCCGTCCACGTCCCGGCCTCCTTTATGATTTTATCGTCTGCTCCGCTTCCTACAGATGCTTCAGCAACGGGTTTGCAAACATAAGAATAATTGCTACCGCAAAACCATAAAGACCGGTCGTCTCTGCAACTGCCTGTCCGAGCAGCATGGTAGACATAATATTTCCCTTGGCTCCCGGATTTCTGCCTACGGCAGCTGCGCCATATCCGGCTGCAATACCCTGACCAATACCAGGTCCGATACCTGCAATCATCGCAATGCCCGCACCAATTGCAGAACATCCTAACACAAAAGCTTCACTTGTAATCTGATCCATAATAAAATCCTCCAATCAAAATAATGTTTCCCTTGCTACGATCCCTGTGCTTCATCTTCAGGGAAATTCTGTGCAATAAATACCATGGTCAGCATACAGAACACATATGCCTGTATTGCACCGGAAAATACGTCGAAATACACATGCAGTACGCCGAGTAACGGCCAGATAAATGCCTGAATCAGCTTTGGCACCAGACCGTAAATCAATCCCATCATAACCGTACCGGATAAAATATTACCGAACAGACGAAGGGACATTGAAAGCGGTGTGGCGATTTCGCCAATAATATTAATCGGGGTAAGCACAACCGGACTGAACAGCTTCGTTACATGACCGGCCTTCTCGTATTTGAAGCCGTTGTAATGAATTAGCACAAAGGTAATCAACGCAAGCGGCAGGGTCACACCGTAGTCTGCAGTCGGCGGTCTCAATCCAAACAGACCGCTGATATTGCACATAATCACTACAATAAACAGCGTGCCGATATAATTTGCGAAACGAGTACCGCGTTTTCCCATATTGGCCTTTGTCATGTTATCAATGGCTTCTACCATCAGCTCCAGCGCATTTAAAAACGGGCCGGGTACAGCCTCCGGATCCGCCTTCCTGATGGCACGGTTGGCAAACAGCGCAAACACGGTCAGCGCAAGCACCACAATCAGAAGACTAACATGGGTTGTCGTAATCCAAAGCGTTTGTCCGCCAAGCTCAAAATGAATATAACCGGTAATACCGATATCTACATCCTGTGCAAGGAAACCGCTTCTGGACACCATTCCAGTTACCACTTTATCACACTCCTTTCCTTTCTTCTACGCTTCTTCAGCGCGAATTACTTTTTTCCCGCATGCGGGTTGTATTTATGAACGAGCGGCCAAATCAGAACGGACAGCTTCAGGGTCAGTATTCCTAAAACTGTTCCAAACAAACCATACATCCCCAAAAAATATATGGCTGCTACAATGACCGCTATCATAATTACCATACGTAAGAAGGAGGCGCGTTTCATATAGCCCGCCGCCTTTTTTTCCGGATACTCCGTGGCAATCAGTACCGAGTGGTAC
>CAZCON010000249.1:0-3089 GCA_964500085.1 uncultured Lachnospiraceae bacterium | reverse complement strand
CTTACATACAATGTGCAGGTCTTTCGTGCCGTGTGGAAAAGGACGGAGCAAAGACACAGAGGAGTACGCGCTGCCATGAAAATCGAGGTGGCGGCTGTACTCGTTCTGTGCTTTTTTACAATGTACCTGCAGACAGGAGAAAAAAATTATCTCTGGTTCTGCCTGATACAGCTGGCAGCCTATGGTGTCATTACCTTTGTGTATCAGAGGCTGTATCCTGAGCTGTCAGAGCTTTTGTTCGATAATATGCTGTTGTTGCTTTGCATCGGTTCGGCAGTGCTTGCACGGCTTGACTTTTCCGGAGCGGTGCGTCAGTTTGTGATTGTGGTGGCGGCATTGGCGGCAGCAATTTTTCTTCCGGCATTTATCCGTGCCATGCATCGTCTGGAGCGATATGGCTATGCTTATCTTGTGATTGGCATTGTGATTTTGCTTCTGGTGTTTTTGTTTGCAGGGGAACGTCTGGGAGCCCGTATCTGGGTAAAAATCTTTGGCGTGGCCATGCAGCCGTTTGAGTTCGTAAAGATTACCTTCATTTTTGGCGCGGCGGCGGTGCTGCTGCGTGCCAAAGGAATGGGAGGACGTATTCTCGGAACGCTGTTTGCCGGTATCCATGTGCTGATTCTGGTGGCATCGAAAGACCTAGGAGCAGCTGTCATTTTTGCAGTGCTGTACTGGGTGCTGTTTTACTGTGTTACGGGACAGAAGCGCTGGGTGTTTGGCGGTGTATTGCTGGCCGGAGGAGCCTGTGTGGCAGCGTATGTTCTGTTTTCCCATGTACAGGTCAGGGTGCTTGCATGGCGTAATCCCTTTGCGGTGGTGGATAACGAGGGCTATCAGCTGGCACAGTCCCTGTTTGCCATCGGAAACGGTGGATTTTTCGGGACGGGACTGTTTTGCGGTGCTCCGGAACAGATTCCGGTGGTAACAACGGATTACATTTTTTCGGCAATCTGTGAAGAGCTGGGAACCGTATTTGCACTTGGGCTGCTTGGCATTTATCTGAATTGTATGGTGCTAATGATACGGATGGCAAAGGCATTTTCCGAGGACTATTACCGTCTGGTATTTACCGGATTTGTTGCGCTGTTTACCACACAGGTGTTTTTAAACGTGGGGGGCGTGACAAGAATGATTCCGTCTACCGGAGTTCCATTGCCCTTTGTCAGCGCGGGAGGAAGCTCTGCAGCAAGTATGGTGCTGATGTTTATGCTGATGCAGGGAATGCAGGAGCGGTGTCAGGAGGAGCCCGGCATGGGAACGTATAAGGACGGGTTTGTACCCGGTGTGCTGGCAGAACGGAGCAGACGTGCCATCCGAAACTGTTCCGCAGCCTTTCTTGTAGTGATGGGGCTGTTGGTGGGCTATGTTGCCGTGTTTAGCTGCACGGAAGCGCGTACGGTGATTTTCAATTCCTATAACCGCAGACAGACGAAGCTGGAGGAGCAGAATGCAAGAGGAACCATTTTTGATGCTGACGGAAAGCCACTTGCGGTAACGGTTTTGTCCGAGGAGGGTGAGGTACGGAGTTACCCGTACGGCTGTCTGTATTCGCATGTGGTAGGGCAGGTGCAGAACGGTTCCAGCGGTCTGGAGGCGGTAAAGGAAATAGAATTGTTATCTTCCTCTGCGAGTGAGCTGACAAAGCTGCTGTATCGGATGCGGGCGGCACAGATACCGGGCAACAATTTGTTCACCACCTTAGATACCACGGTGCAGAAAACGGCGCATGAGACGCTTTCCGGAGAATGCGGGGCGGTCTGTGTGCTTGCGCTGGAAAGCGGAGGACTGCTGGCTGCGGTGTCATTGCCGGATTTTGAGCCGGAGACGGCAGGAAATTATGTCGGGTTATCTGAGGCACCGCTGTTTAACAGAGCCTTTTATGGGGAATATCCGGCAGAGGAGGCAACGCTTTTGTTCCGCACGGCGGCAGAGGTATATGCGGGAGAAGGCATACCGACTCCGTTTGGCGAGCGGGTGAACACAGATGGGGAACGCCTGACGCCGTTTGGAGCGGCATTGTTTGCAGGAGCCTGCGCCGGTCAGGGCACCTATCTGACACCGCATATTGTAAAAAAGCTGACTGACGCAGCAGGAAAGCTGATTTACCGGACGGAAACAGAGAGGGAGACATTGTTTGATGCAAAGCAGGCAGAGCAGTATTTACAGAGCTTTCAGGAGAAAAAAACAGGGGAGGGTGTTTCCTGCCTTTCCGCAATGACAAGGGTACCGTCCGGAACTGTCGGACTCTTTCATGTGTATGTGATGGCACTGGTACCGGCAGAGCAGCCGGAATTTTCCATCAGCGTGGCAGTGGAATACTGTACAGCCACAGAGGGAGAGAAAAAGGCGGAAGAAATCGTGTCAGAGCTGGCAGACTGCTTATGGAAAAAAGGGGAAAACTGGTAATTTTACAGGAAAAATCAGAAACATGTGCCGGAACGGTTGCAAAGTTGCCGGAAATGATGTATACTAAAAACAGTTATTGAAGGCACACCAGCAGGAGGTATTGCAATGGTAGAAGCAACCAGCTGCGGCGGTGTAGTTATATTCAGAGGGAAGATATTACTACTGTACAAGAATTATAAGAACAAGTATGAGGGATGGGTGTTGCCGAAGGGCACCGTAGAGGAAGGCGAAGAGTTTAAGGATACTGCAACGCGGGAGGTCAGGGAAGAGACCGGTGTAGACGCACAGATTATCAAGTACGTCGGCAAAAGCCAGTATACCTTCAATACGCCGCAGACTATGGTATTAAAAGATGTGCACTGGTATTTGATGATGTCTGACAGCTATTATAGCAAGCCGCAGCGCGAAGAGTTTTTTATGGATTCCGGTTATTACAAGTTTCATGAGGCGTATCATATGCTGAAGTTTCCAAATGAGAAGCAGATTCTGGAGCAGGCGTATAATGAGTACGTGGATTTGAAAAAGAGTAATCTCTGGGGCAGTAAGAAGTATTTTTAAGTATTGAAAAGACAGGGTCGCAGCATGAGAAATGCGTGTCCCTGTTTTTTTATGCTTTTTTGAATGGAAGGATGTATTTGCTTTTTTCTGATTCTTTGAATGACGTGTAGCTGTATGTATAC
>CAZCON010000248.1:0-3112 GCA_964500085.1 uncultured Lachnospiraceae bacterium | reverse complement strand
GCTTTCCTGAGCCATTCACTCCTGCAAATGGCTTTTCATGAAGCAGACATTCCATGCCGTGACGGTTTGCCACTTTTTTCATGCACTCCATAATCAGCTGATTATGGTCGGTTGCAATATTGGCAATATCATAAATCGGAGCCAGCTCATGCTGTGCCGGTGCCGCTTCATTATGCTGGGTCTTTGCCGTAATTCCAAGCTTCCAGAGTTCTACATTCAGTTCCTTCATAAAGGATGCGACCTTTTCCTTTAAGGTACCAAAATAATGGTCATCCATTTCCTGCCCCTTCGGCGGCATGGCACCAAACAGGGTGCGTCCCGTAAAAATAAGGTCCTTTCTCTTTAAAAACTTTGCCCGATCCACCAAAAAATACTCCTGCTCCGGTCCTACCGAACAGGAGATACTCTTCACATCATCCTGTCCAAACAGCTTAAGAATCCGCAGCACCTGTACATTCAGAGCTTCCATGGAACGAAGCAGCGGGGTCTTTTTATCCAGTGCTTCCCCCGTATAGGAACAAAATGCCGTCGGAATGCACAACGTCACCCCTGCCGCATCCTCCCTCACAAAAGCCGGTGAGGTACAATCCCATGCCGTATAGCCTCTTGCCTCAAAGGTGGCACGAAGGCCACCATTTGGAAAACTGGAAGCATCCGATTCTCCCTTAATCAGCTCCTTACCTGAAAACTCCATAATCACCTTACCGCCCGGTGCCGGTGTAATAAACGCATCATGCTTTTCTGCCGTAATTCCGGTCATCGGCTGAAACCAGTGGGAATAGTGGGTTGCTCCTTTTTCAATTGCCCAGTCCTTCATGGCATTTGCAACCACCTCTGCCACCTGTGCATCCAATTCTTCTCCATTTTCAATGGTTTTCTTTAATGCTGCAAAGGTTTTTTTCGGAAGACGTTCTGCCATCACCGTCTCATTAAATACATCAATTCCAAAAATATCTGTAACCTTGTCTGACATACAAGCCACTCTCCCTCATTTAGTTTTCTTACTTATTTTTAATCATAACATCCAGCTGATTAAACGGAATACTGATGCCTGCCTGATCAAACACTTCCTTCAGCTGCTCGGTTGCCTCCCACTTTGCCGTCCAGTAATCCTCTGCCTTCACCCAGAAACGCAGTCCCACGTTAATCGCGCTGTCGCCATATGCATCTACATACACCTGAATCGGGTGCTCCTCATCCTCGAAGGAATACGTAAGGTCAGAAGCAATTTGAAACATCAGCTGCTTTACTGCCTTAATATCGCTCGCATAATCCACAGAAGCAATCAAATCCACACGACGGGTCTGCTCCTGTGTAACATTCACAAGATTGCTGTTGGAAAGCGCACCGTTTGGGAGTACCACGACACGGTTATCTCCGGTACGAAGCTTCGTATAAAAAATATCAATGCTCGTAACCGTACCCTCCAAACCATTTGCTACAATATAGTCCCCGACCTGAAACGGCTTTAATATCAGAATCAGCACGCCCCCGGCAAAATTAGACAGGCTGCCCTGCAGTGCAAGACCGATTGCAAGTCCAGCAGAACCTAACAATGCCACAATGGAGCCAATTTCAATGCCAACCGTACCTGCAAGAATAACAATCAACACACCATGCAGCAAAATACGAATCAGGGACATCAGAAAGCTTTGTACCCCCTCAGCAATCCTGCTGCGCTCCATAACCTCCTTTATCATCTTTAAGGCAAGCTTTATTACCTTTTTCCCGATGAACCAGATAAGCAGTGCAACAATAATCAATTTACCAATTCCAAAAAGCGTCGGCCATGCTGCCGTCCAAAATGCTTCCAAAGCTTCCATCCTTTGTTCCTCCTAACACTAATTTTCTTCTGTCCTGCTCTTTTTCACCCGCTTTACCGCAGTCTTTGTTTCTTTCGTCTGGGAGGCCCCAGCACATTTTACAGCTGGCTTCCTTTTCTGCGTTTCTACCGTTTCCTTCTCCGGTACCTTTTTCTTCGGTCTTTCTTCCTTACAGGAAAACGCTAATACCGAAAGCCCCGGAATTGTAATCTCGATAGAATTGTCACGGTTATTCCAATTTACCGGCTTAGAGCGCTTTCCACGGGAATTTCCCTCTCCGGTTCCGCCAAACTCTGTCGCATTACTGTTAAAAATCTCTTGAAACTCTCCTGCAAACGGAACACCGACCCGGTAATTGCTCTGCGTTACCGGCGTAAAGCTACATACAACCAGCAGCTGCTGTCTGCTCTTCTTAGAACGTCTGAGGAAAGTCACAATACTGTGCTCCGCATCCATACAGTCAATCCATTCAAAGCCCTCCGGCAGATAGTCTGCCTCGTAAAGCTCCGGATGTGATGTGTAAAAATGATTCAGCGCCTTATAGTATGCCTGCAGCTTACGATGGGAATCGTATCGCTCTACCAGCTCCCATTCCAGACTTTTCGCTTCGTTCCATTCTGCAAACTGCCCAAAATCCTGTCCCATAAACAACAGCTTCTTGCCCGGATGCATCATCATATAAGCATACGCCGCACGCAGATTGGAAAACCTCTGCTCATACTCCCCCGGCATCTTCTGAATCATGGAGCCCTTCCCGTGTACCACCTCATCATGAGAAAGCACCAGCATGAAATTCTCGCTGTAAGCATACATAATGCTAAAGGTCAGTGCGCCCTGATTCCCTTTCCGGAACAACGGGTCTGTCTTCATATAATTGGTAAAATCGTTCATCCAGCCCATGTTCCACTTATAATCAAACCCAAGGCTGCCCTTTTCCACATCGCCAGTCACCATCGGCCACGCCGTGGATTCCTCCGCAATCATGACTACCCCCGGATTTCTCTTTTTCATCATGGAATTTAAATGTTTAAACAATTCAATTGCTTCCAGATTCTCATTGCCGCCGTATTGGTTCGCTACCCAGCCTCCGTCCTGCTTGCCGTAATCCAGATACAGCATGGAAGCCACCGCATCAATGCGGATACCGTCGGCATGAAATTCCTCCGCCCAGTACAGCGCATTAGCAATCAGGAAGTTCGACACCTGCGGACGACCATAATTGAAAATCAGCGTTCCCCAGTGCGGATGACTGCCCTGACGCGGATCCTTATGCTCATAAAGGCATGTAC
>CAZCON010000247.1:0-3128 GCA_964500085.1 uncultured Lachnospiraceae bacterium | reverse complement strand
GGTGCTTCACACCAAAGGGAAAATGTGGTATACTGTATGAAAAGGGCTTTTTTGCCTTTTTCATACAGACTACCGTGTTATTTTGAAAGAGGGAGAACAAGAATGAAACGAGGAATAAAATTAAAAGGAGTGCTGCGGCTGTATTTGAACTGGCCTGTCTTTTTAACACTTCTTTTGGTTTGCATGAATTTAAGTATACTTACGGTGGATGCCAGGGCAGCGGCTGTGATGTTTGTGTTCGTTATTATTTATGCAACGATTGCTTTTATGCTTTACGGAGTAAAGAAGCCGTTGATTGTAAATGAACTGGTACGCTTCGCGGCAGGCTACAGTCAGGTGCAAAGAAGATTGCTGAAGGAGCTGGCGGTTCCGTATGCAGTGATGGACTCTGAGGGAAACATTTTATGGGCGAATGACGAGTTTATGGATTTGGCGGGAATTATGTCGAAGCAGAAACAGATTCGGGAGATTATTCCGGAGATTACCGCAGACAATATGCCGACGGTGGAGGATGATGTCAGTCTTCATGTGGAAATCGGAGAACGAAATTATGAGGTTTGTCTTCGTGTTGTGAATACGCCAAGCTTTGATGAGGATATTTTGTGGCAGGAAAACCATAAGAGCTCGGATGAGCTGGTGGCTCTTTATTTGTATGATGAAACGGACATTATGGCTCTGCAGAGGGAAAATCAGGATCAGCGGCTGATTACCGGTCTTTTATATATTGACAACTATGAGGAAGTATTTGAAAGCATTGATGAGGTGAGACGCTCGCTTCTGACGGCGTTGGTAGACCGTAAGATTAACAAGTTTATGCTGAGTATCGATGCCATTATTAAAAAGCTGGAAAAGGACAAGTATATGTTTGTGTTTCAGCATAAGTATCTTGCCCAGCTGGAGGCCGGAAAGTTTTCTTTATTGGAAGAGGTACGCGGCTCCAATATCGGAAACGATGCACCGGTTGTTACTATCAGTATGGGGCTTGGTGTGAACGCAGACTCCTATCTGGACGGCTATGAGATGGCGAGGGGAGCAATAGACCTGGCACTTGGACGCGGCGGTGATCAGGCGGTTGTAAAGGATGGCAACAAGATTTCGTATTATGGCGGTACGAATGTGCAGGTGGAGAAAACCACACGGGTAAAGGCGCGGGTAAAGGCGCACGCATTAAAGGAATTTGTGGAGGGTAAGGATAAGGTCGTGATTATGGGACACTCCATTGGAGATATTGATTCCCTGGGCTCGGCCATTGGAGTATACCGAATTGCGAAAACCCTGAATAAAAAAGCGCATATTGTTATCAACGAAATTACAAGCTCGATTCGGCCTATGCTCCAGAAGTTTCAGGATAATCCGGACTATGAAGAGGACTTGTTTGTCGGAAGTGCGAAAGCGCAGGAAATTGTGGATGATAACACGTTGCTGGTGGTAGTGGATGTGAATCGACCAAACTATACGGAGTGTGAGACATTGCTTTCCATGACCCGCACGATTGTGATTTTAGATCATCACAGGCAGACCGGGGAGGCAATTCCGAATGCGGTGCTTTCCTATGTTGAACCGTATGCGTCTTCCGCCTGTGAAATGGTTGCAGAGATTTTACAGTATATCGGCGAAGGACTGAAGCTGAGGCCTCTGGAGGCGGATGCCATGTATGCCGGCATTATGATTGATACGAACAATTTTCTTACGAAAACCGGTGTCCGCACCTTTGAAGCGGCAGCATATCTTCGGAGAAACGGTGCAGACGTAACCCGAATCCGGAAAATGTTTCGAACGGATCTGCCGGAGTATCACGCAAGGGCAAAGGCAGTGGCGGCAGCAGAGATTTTTGAAGAAAGGTTTGCATTTTCAGTTACAGACAGCGAGGGTGTGGACAGCCCTACCGTAGTTGCGGCGCAGACGGCAAACGAGCTGTTAAACATTAACGGTGTGATGGCGTCCTTTGTATTTACGCAATTTGGTGGAAAGGTTTATATCAGCGCCCGTTCCATTGATGAGGTAAATGTACAGATTGTGATGGAACGGCTTGGCGGCGGCGGGCACATCAGCGTGGCGGGTGCCCAGCTTGAGGAATGTGATGCTTTGACGGCGACGGAGCGTGTGAAGGACGTGCTTCGCCAGATGATGACAGAGGGAGAAATTAAATTATAGCAGAAAGGAAGAAAGAATATGGAAGTTATTTTATTGCAGGATGTGAAGAGTCTCGGAAAGAAGGGAGACATTGTAAAGGTAAGCGACGGCTATGCTAGAAATTTCATATTGCCGAAGAAGCTTGGCGTAGAGAAAAATGCAAAATCCCTGAATGATTTGAAGCTTCAGAAGGCAGCGGAGGAAAGGTACAGACAGGAGGTTCTGGCAGAGGCGCAGGCGCTTGGAGAGGCAATTAAGAAGCAGAGCGTGACCCTGAAGATTAAGTCTGGGGAAGGCGGCAGAACCTTTGGCTCTGTATCGACCAAGGAAATTGCGGCTGCCATTAAGGAACAGCTGAAGCTTGATGTTGACAAGAAAAAGCTGGTTCTCCCAGAGCCGATTCGTACGCTTGGTACGACCATTGTTCCGGTAAAGCTGCATCCGGAGGTGACGGCAGAGCTTGCCGTCAAGGTAGTGGAGGCCTAAGAAGAAGCAGGACAGGGAAAGGACAGTAAGATGGATGAGGCACTGATTAAGCGTGTAATGCCCCACAGCACGGAGGCGGAGCGTTCGGTAATTGGCTCCATGCTTCTGGATAGAGATGCCATTATGACAGTTGCCGAAATGCTGAGGCGGGACGACTTTTACAATCCAATGTATGGGCTTTTGTTTGAAATTATTTCGGATTTGTTTAATGATGGAAAACCGGCAGACATTCTTACGGTACAGGATCGCCTGAAGGAAAAGGATGCACCGCCGGAGCTTTATGAATTAAAGTATTTTACGGAGCTGGTAGGCTCGGTTCCTACCTCGGCTAATGTGCGCTTTTATGCAGAAATTGTGAAGAACGAAGCAATGAAGCGCAGAACCATTAAGGTGACAGAGACAATTGCAAATGACTGCTATATGGGCAGGAAAAGCACGGATGAGATTTTGCAGGGCATCCGGAGGTGACGGCAGAGCTTGCCGTCAAGGTAGTGGAGGCCTAAGAAGAA
>CAZCON010000246.1:0-3147 GCA_964500085.1 uncultured Lachnospiraceae bacterium | reverse complement strand
CCTCTGCAATGACCGGCGCAGCTATCGTGCCACCGTAATAAATTCCTTCCGGCTCATCAATCAGCACTAAGGCAAGCACCTGCGGATTTTCTGCCGGAGCAAAGCCCAAAAAAGAAGAAATATATTTGTTGGAGCTTCTCGGCAGCTTTTCGGAGGTCGCCGTTTTTCCGCCAATGCGAAAGCCCGGAAGATATGCCCTTTTTCCGGTTCCCTCATGCACCACCGACTCTAACAGCGTCTTCATCGTTTCGCTGGTTTCCTTAGATATTACATCGGCAGCACCCTCATAGGTGTAGGTTTTTACCGTATTTTCCTCTGTATTCCGTGCATACATGGCAAAATGCGGCGTAACCTGCCTTCCGCCGTTAATCACGGTGCTTACCGCAGTAAGCAGCTGCAACGGAGTAATCTGAAAAGACTGACCGAAGGAAATGGTCGCAAGCTCTACTGCGCCGATATTTTCCGGCTTATGCATAATGGAATTGGCTTCTCCCGGCAAATCAATTCCCGTCTTTCGGAACAGCCCCAGCCGTTCGAAAATGTCATACATGCCTTCCACGCCTACTCTGGCACCGATTTCCATAAACACAGGATTGCAGGAATTCTGAATGCCCTGAACAAAGGTCTCGCTGCCATGTCCTGCCACCTTGTGACAATGAATGACACGGTCCTCTACCACCTTATGTCCCGGACAGTAAAACCGGTCTGTCAGCGACACCGCTTTTTTCTCAAACGCAGCTGTCGCCGTCACGATTTTAAACGTAGAACCCGGCTCGTAGGTATCACTGATACAGGGATTCCGCCACATTCGGTTAAGCAACTCATTCTTCTGCTCTCCTGTAAGCGTTTTTTCCTCTGCCTCTTTCCCATATTCACTATTTAATGTATACGGCTCATTCAAATCAAATTCCGGCACATTGACCATTGCATAGATTTCGCCGTTCTGCGGATTCATCAGAATCAGACTGACATGATTTGCTCCCTTTGCCTCCAGCACCTTTTCTGCTGCCTGCTCCGCATACTGCTGTATGTTGACATCAAGACTGATTGTCAAAGAGTTTCCGTCCATTGGTTCTACCCGATTTTCTGCCGCATTTTTAATCTCCGTGCCATGAGCCGTTGTCAGTGTTAAAATCTTTCCCGGAATCCCGGAGAGCAGGGAATCATACTTTACCTCCAGACCGACAATTCCCTGATTATCGCCTCCGGTGAAGCCGATAACTCTGGAAGCAAGACTTCCAAACGGATAATACCGCTTATAATCCTCGTCCACCATGACGCCATCCAGTTCAAAGCTTCTTAAATAATCTCCGGTTTCCTTTGGCACATTCGCCTTAATCCGTTCGATGGAGGACACCTTTTCCACCCGTTTCCGCACAGTTTCCTCCGAAAGACCAAGTACCTCGCAAAGCACTGAAATCACCCGCTCCGGTTCCGTAATCTGGCTATGAATCACAGAAACCGTACAAACCGGCTTGTTATCAGCCAGAACCACTCCGTTTCTGTCATAGATGATTCCCCTTGCCGCCTTGATGCTCCGTTCCCTCTCATGCAGTTCCTGCGCCCGTGCCGCATATTTCTCCGAATCAAAAAGCATTAAAAACAAAAGCCTTACACAAAGTCCGGCTGCTCCAAGAAACATTACCGCTATCACAAGCAGTGCCGTTTTCCTTTGTTTTGTCGAAATCTGTCTCATGCTGCCCCGTTAACTGCTTTTTATCATCCTATGCTCCGGTTTTCTATTCCATGCCATCCGGAATTACCTGCACATTGCTTTCATTCATCTCCGGGTCATATACTACTCCGGTATCTCCGATTTCACCGGTCTGCATTTTTACATCCTCCGAATCAATTACAAAGCTCGGATACGTAATCTCTCCCTCCGGATAAATTTTTAAATAAGGCAGCGCTTCCTCCAGAATATCTGCCGCCATGGAGGACGCGATGGAAGCCTTGCTTTGCAATTTTTCATCTGCCGCTTCATCTACTACCACATAAATCATAACCTGCGGATTATCCGCCGGTACACAGCCGATAAAAGATACCAGATACCTTCCCTCGCTTCGCGGAAGCTTCTGTGCCGTACCTGTCTTGCCGCCAATAAAATACCCCTCAACCTTTGCCGCCCCTGCGGTTCCTTCCTCTACCGTAAGATAAAAGGAATCACGTAAAAACTCCGAGGTACTCGAAGAAATCGTATTGCAGACCACCCGCGGCTTAATTTCTTCAAGCACTACGCCATCCGCATTCAGAATTTCCTTTACAATATGCGGCTCATAATATACGCCGCCGTTTACCATGGAGGAAAACGCTGAACCAAGCTGAATCATCGTTGTGTTAAAGGACATACCAAAGCTGGCAGTAGCCAGCTCGGATTCATTCAGCTGCTCCTCTGTCATGATAATTCCCGGAACCTCTCCCGGCAAATCAATTCCCGTGAGCGATCCGAACAAGAAACGCCTCTGATACTCTGCAAATATTGTTCTTCCTGCTCTCTTTGCAATTTCCATTAGGGCATCATTGCAGGAATTCATAATGCTTTGAGCCGCGTTAATCAGTCCGTGTCCCCAGATATTGTGGCAGGAAATATAATAACCGGCCACCTCTTCCCCTCCATCGCAAAGAAACGTTTCCTCCGTATTAATAACAGCCTCCTCCAATGCAGCCGCCACAGTAAACGGCTTAAAGGTAGAGCCTGCTTCGTAGGAATCACTGATGCAAAAATTTCTCCATATTTTATACAACGCAGTTAGCTGCTCGGAGCTATCCATCTCGTTTATTTCTTCTTCTGTATACCAGCCCGTCAAATCTCTTGGGCTGTTCAAATCATAGCTGTAGTTGGACTGCATGGCAAGCACCTCTCCGGTGTTTACCTCCATCATCAGTACCCCCACGTTTTTAGCCCCGACCTCATCCAGAAAGGTCTCCGTATGCTTTTGTACAATCCGTTGCAGATTTGCATCAATCGTAGAAACAACCGTCTTTCCGTCTGTGGCACGGATTACCTCCTCCTGCACGTTCAGGTCCGCATCATAATAATCATAAATCCTGCCATTTACTCCGGTCAGTTCCTCATTGTACTGCTGTTCAATGCCGTAGGTTCCTACGCCATCCGCCTTTGCAAATCCAAGCACATGAGATGCAAGC
>CAZCON010000245.1:0-3155 GCA_964500085.1 uncultured Lachnospiraceae bacterium | reverse complement strand
GTTCCAAATGTATCAGAAACTGTCTGTGCATACTCCGCTGCCGCAAACAGCTTTGTAATCCCATGTAATTTACATTCCTCCATAATCTCTGCTGCCTCACCTGCAGAAATCTGCGTGTCCGAATCCATCGTAAGGCAGTGCACCGTTTCTATTCCAAGCATCCGAAACAGATAAACGAAGCCTTCGTGAAATACTACGGTTTCCTGACCGGAAAGCGTTGCCTTTACTTCCTCATACTCCGCTCTTACTGCCAGAAGCTCTTCCCGACAGGCGGCTGCATTTCTTCTATAAATCGTCTCCTGCGCCGGATCTGCTGCCACAAACGCCTCCTCCACTCCGGACAGCTGCAACAGATAGCCGTCAATATCCAGCCAGAGATGACCATTCCGTGTATGCACATGACCGTCCCCACTCTCTGTAGCATCCTGCCCTTTATGTTCATCGTACGCTCCCTCTCCATGCTGATGTGAATGCTCCACGCCCTCCAAAAACTCATACTCCGCAGAGGTATCCACAATGGTAAGCTGCGGATACTGCTCCGCCACACCGGTGAGAAACAGCTCCATTTCGCCGCCGTTAATCAGAAACAGCTCTGCCTCCGACAACAGACGCATATCCTGTGTAGTTAAGGTATAGTCATGTATACATCCGCCATGATTTTCCGTCAGATTCCGCACGGTTACTCCCTGTGCGCCCTCTGCCACAGAATCTGCCAGAAGATACACCGGATAAAAGGAGGTCACAAAAAGCGCCCCGTCTGTTTTTTCCTTCTTTTCCGCAAGCACGGCCACCAGAGCCGTAAATCCAAATGCGACCGCCAAGAGAGCCGCCACAAATATCGCTTTTTTCTTTCCCATGCCTTACTCTCTTCCCATCTTATATGCAACCGCAAAACCGGCCGCAAAGGTAATCACACCGCCAATTACTGCTCCGGCACCTACCGGATTGTCCAACGCATTCAGAAATACCGGAACGGGAGACGCACAGACAAGTCCCAGAATACCACTGTAGGTCAGCCGCTCATGGTTAGCAAGCAGCCACTCTATCACCTTTGCAATAAAGAAAATGCCAAGCAATACGCCGATTCCAAACGGCAATAAAATGAAAAGTGTCTGAAGCAGCACTTCCATATCCAGTTCGAACACCGCAGAAATAAATTTCGTCAACGCATCCGTCACCGGATTATAATAACCAAATGCAAGCAGAAGCAGCGAGCCGCTGACCCCCGGCACCACCATGGCTGCCGCAGCAAGCATTCCCATCACAAGCAGGACAACCGCAGTACCTGCCGACGGCTCTATCACCTTGTCCGCACCCTCTCCCATAAACTGCATCCCGATAATCAGGGCAAAAAACAGGATAAATACAAGAATGCAGGGGAACAGCTTCACTCTTTTGCTTTCCCTTGTTTTCTTTACAAGCAGCGGAACACCACCTGCAATCAGACCAATAAATGCCAGTGCCGTTGGAAACGGAAATTTTACCAATAAAACCTTTGTCAGCAAAAAGGCAAAGGCACCAATGCCCACTGCCATACCAATCACATAAGGAAGCAGTGTCATGATGCTTTTTTTAAACTGCTTAAAAATCCCCGTAATAGACC
This sequence comes from uncultured Lachnospiraceae bacterium, assembly GCA_964500085.1. Lineage (GTDB taxonomy): Bacteria > Bacillota > Clostridia > Lachnospirales > Lachnospiraceae > SIG307. Next base: position 1,552 of record CAZCON010000245.1, on the reverse strand, counting down.
CAATCAGTTTATCATAAATACCCATCGTAACCATCATGGTTCCGCCACTGACACCCGGAATAATGTTGGCAATACCAATGACACAGCCTCGGATAATATCCAGTAAAAATCTCATTTTCCTTTGCACTCCTTTTCTTTTCCCCGCAAAAAGCCATCTCCCCCATTTATCATTATACACAATTCTTACAAGAGTTCAAGTAATCTTTTATTTCCTCATCCTCCGGCAGCATCACCGCAAGCTCCGAAAGGATTGCCTCTGCTTCCTCTGTTTTTCCTTCTGCAAGCTGGGCACGCACCATTGTCTTTAGCTGCTCTGCCAAGGCAAGCAGCTCCTTTTTCGCACTGCCAGCCGCACTCTGTCCGCCATCCTTTGTCTGCCGTCCTGCCGCCTCTTTTTTTCCTCTTTCTGCTAACAGAACCTTTACCGAAGGTAAAAGCGCCGGATATTCCTTCGCCGCCCGCTTAATGCTTTCTCCCCAACGGGCAAAATCCCCCTCCTGCGCCTTAGCCGCTTCCATATAGCAAACAAAACGCAGATTCGCCGGAAGCAGCGTACAGCCTGCTTCTGTTAAAAGCGTCGGCAGATACAGCCCTTGTGCATACTGCTTTGCCGCAGACAAATAGTTTTCCAGAAATGCCTCTGCATTCCCTGTACCCGTCTCCTGCCTAAACCCGGCACCGTCTCCTGTCCGTGCCGCATCCCGTGCGTTGTTTTCCTCCTCCACGCTCTCCTGCTCCGTGTACAGCACCAGACGTTTTTCCGCAATCACCATCGCCGCGTAACGCAAAAAGCCCTTTTTGTCTTCCGGATAACACGCTGCAAACACCGGCAGACGCTGCCAGACCTCCGCAAGCCGTTCTTCCGTTTTTTCCGTCACAAACAACGTCACTGCTTCCGCGTAAAGCTCAAAGGAAAGCCGCTCCAGTACCCTTGGAAACAGCTCCCTGTTTGCAAACAGCAGTGCTGCCACCTCCGCATCATACTTCCGGTCACTCTTTTCGTAATACAGCTTCAAATCCTGCTCCGTTGTTTTCTGTTTCCCTTCGGTATATACCAGATGGAAAAACGGGAAATTTCCGCATTCCAGATGAAGCGCTTCCAAATCTGCGAGCAGTTTTTCCTGCTTTTCCGGATATTTCTCATAAAATGACTGCACATTTCCATACACCTGCGGCTCCAGCTCCTTGTTTTTTAGCGCAACCGGAAGATGCTGTTTTAGCAAAGCCGCTTCTCCCGTTTCCTGATAGCACCGAAACAACGCCTGCAGCATATCTCTCCCACGCACATTTTTGTCCCAGTCTATATAGGAATATACCTTCTCCGCATAGGAATACAGCTCACCGCAGATGATATGGTTTACGGCATACTCCACGGCTCTCTGCCGGAACAGCTCTGATTCATACTGTGCAAAATCCATCACCGGAAACTCCGGCTCTCCTGTTACAGGCGGCATGGCAAGCTCTCCTAAATAGCGCAGAAATGTCTGCACGACCGCCTCTTCCTTTTTCATACACGCATAATTCATCGCCTTTTCATAGTACAGCCCCAGCC
>CAZCON010000244.1:0-3160 GCA_964500085.1 uncultured Lachnospiraceae bacterium | reverse complement strand
GATTATAGTTGATTTATTCAGCAATAAGCTTACCGGACAGCTGGTTACGGAGAAAGCATCTGTATTTTGTACCCCTTCCGTTGCTACAGAACACTATCATCTTGAAGTGGAGAAGGGGCCCTTGGAGGATGCCAAAAGAAGAGCTAAGACGCTTTATAAAGAAGCATTGAAAAAAAGGATAACCAGTCCTTTGGCAATGGTTCCTGCGACCAGAGTATATGAATTAATAGAGAAATTGGAAGCCTATATGTAATTCTAAACAGGAGCGGATTCGCAAAAAAGTACTAGGACAGCCCCCGGTATGCGTAAACTGGAAGTAAGGAGTTATGCACATCGAGGGTTTTATGAATAGCTTAAAGCGTTATTGTATTTTTGGGGCATTGTTCACCATTCTTGTGGGAACGGTGTCTCATTTTGTTTATGAATGGACTGGGAACAACTTTCTTGTAGGCTTGTTCTTTCCGGTGAATGAATCGACCTGGGAGCATATGAAGCTGGTGTTTTTCCCGATGCTATTGTATACAATGCTGGCAGGGAAAAAGGTGGAGCAGACCATCCCGTGTGTCCGGCGCGCCTCTTTTATCGGTATTCTTGCGGGTATCTGGGCAATTCCGGTGCTGTTTTATACCTATTCCGGAATCTTGGGTTACAATACGGCGTGGCTTAATATTCTGCTTTTTGTAATTAGTGTGATTTTGGCGTTTGTTGTGGTATATCTGGTGGCAGGAAGCTGTAAAAATGCAGATGCAAGGATACTGCGTCTGGTAATCTATGCCTTTTTGGCTGCTTTTATGGTGTTTACCGTGTATCCGCCGGCACTTGGTCTGTTTGCCGAACTGTAACAAAAGAGTAATAAAAGCGGATTCAAAAAGTCAAGATAATGTTTCCATGTTTTGGTATAGTATACTTAACAGGAGAATTTAAGGATTCCTGTGAAAAGAAGCGCTTCTTTAGAACATGAGGAAAGAGGGTGAGTCGATGAACAAGATAACAATACTGGAGACGGCATTGGAGTATATCGAGGCGAATCTTTCGTCAGAGATTAAGACGGAGGATGTGGCGGCAGAGTGTTATTGCTCTAAGGCGACACTGGAAAAGCTGTTCCGGTGTCTGAACCGAATCGGTGTCCATGACTATGTCATTCGAAGACGGATGACGCTGGCGGCGCGCAGAATGATACAGCAACCGGAAATGAATGTGCTTGAGGTGGCACTTTCCTATGGCTACAGTACCTGTGAATCCTTTAGCAGAGCCTTTAAAAAGGTGTGGGGCTGTAATCCGTCGGAGTTTCGGGAAAATCCCCGGTATTTTACGTTGTTTCCGAGACGTTACCCGCCTAGCAAGGAAGGAGACATTTTTACTATGCCAAGAAATGTAGATATTAGTGAGCTGTATGAACTGTTTACGACAAGAAAAAATTGTTACTTTATATGCTGTGATGTGGAGCGTTTGGGGCTAATCAATGCCATTTCCCACAAAGCCGGCGATATGGCAATTTTAGAATCCCTGCGACGAATGGAGCAGGAGGCCGGAGATGAGGATGTGGTATTCCGTATCGGCGGCGATGAGTTTACGATGCTGACTGCCAGTGAGGATGTGACGTATGCGGAGGCAGTTGCAGAACGTATCCGTGCCTATAATGGAAAGCCGATTGTGTATGAGGGAAAGGAGATTCCGCTGGCACTGCACATCACAACAGCGAAGCTGTCTTCAGAGGAGAATATTCGTTATAATGAGCTGTTTGAACAATTACATCAGGCGATAGAAGAGGGGAAAAATTAAATAGAAAAAAGATCGAAGAAAAGAAGAAAATAGTAATGTTTTCTTCTTTTTTTCTTATATGTTTGGGTTGAACTGGCGTATTGAAAATGTTAAAATTAAGATAAACATAGGAAGAGACGGTCGTATACCGGGAGGTTTGACTGTGTTCAAAAAATTATGAAGTCTTGGTTTGAAAAAAGGAGTGTTATGACAAACAAAGAGAAGATGCTGCGGGGAGACTATTATATCAGCTGGGATGAGGAGCTGACTGCGGAGCGGGAGTACGCAAAGGATGTATTATTTGAGTTTAATAATACAAAGCCGTCCCTGCGGGCAGAACGGGAGCAAATGATAAGAAAGCTGTTTGGTAAGGTCGGTAAGAACTGTTGGATAGAGTCCCCGTTTAATTGTGATTACGGTTCTAATATCGAGGTGGGCGATAATTTTTATACGAATACGAACTGCTGCATTTTGGACTGCGGCAGGGTAACCATAGGAAATAATGTGTGGATTGGACCAAATGTAGGGATTTATACGCCGAATCATGCGCTTTGCAGCGAGGAGAGGACAGCAGGGTATGAGCAGTCGCCGGCAGTGGAAATTGGCGACAATGTTTGGATTGGCGGAGGCGTGACGATTCTTGGTGGCGTAACGATTGGCGCGGACGCGGTGATTGGTGCCGGCAGCGTGGTAGTAAAGGATATCCCGGAGGGTGTGATAGCCGTGGGAAATCCGGCACGGGTGCTCCGGAGGATTACGGAGGCAGACCGGATAAATAAGCCGGAAGAAAGGAAAAGTACCCCGTGAGACGAGGAAGAATGCGGAAAGATATGATGAGAGCAGACCGGCGCAGCGGTGTGGATATTAGAGACAGAAAAGGAAACGTAAGAGGAGGATTTGGATGGCGATAAAACAGCTTTGGAACAACGGTTGGGAGTTTTGGGAAAGACCACTGGGAACACCGAAGGAGGAGGTATGGCAGGAGGCAGGCGACTGGAAGCCTGTAGATTTGCCGCATGACTGGCTGATTTATGACGCAAAGGATTTGTACCGTGACGGTGAGGGGTGGTACCGGAAGCGGTTTACTTATGCTGCAGAGAATGTGTCACAGGACGAAGTCTCCCGTGTGTTTGTGCGCTTTGACGGCGTGTATATGAATTGTACCGTATACCTAAACGGCGCGGTGGTCTATGACTGGAGAAATGGCTATTCTACGTTTGAATTTGACATCACGGACGAGCTGCTTTGTGGGGAAAATATGATGTATGTGCAGATACGATTTCAGTGTCCCAATTCCCGTTGGTATTCCGGCGCAGGTATTTACCGTAATGTATGGTTACTTACCCGTCCGCAGACGCACCTTGCCGCAGACGGGGTCTACGTGCACACGATGGAGCAT